>NZ_JAPFCE010000038.1:0-48757 GCF_026240895.1 Pseudomonas sp. DCB_AW | reverse complement strand
CCGGCCGCCCCCGCCGGCCACAGCGCAGCCCCCGGCTGCCCCCCCCCCCCCCCCCCCCGCGCCCCGCCCGGCCAAACGCCCGGGCCCGCGGCCGGCCGCGGCGCCGGGCCAGACCCGCCAGTAACGCCCGGTAGGCGCAGCCTTGCGCTGCGAAGAGGCCAGTGAAAGCACTGTAGATCTCCGCTGCCTTCACCGGCCTCTTCGCAGCACAAGGCTGCTCCTACACAAAGCTCAGCCGTGGCACGGCAGGTCAAGTCGCCTGGCACGCTGACTGTTGCGGTGCCGTTCTAGATCAGCACATGAGCCACTGTAGGAGCAGCCTTGTGCTGCGAAGAGGCCGGTGAAAACACAGTAGATCTTCGCTGCTTTTACCGGCCTCTTCGCAGCGCAAGGCTGCTCCTACACAAAGCGCGTATGACAAGGCAGCACGCTACATCCACCCCGCCAGCACAATCGGCAACCAGGCGAATGACAGCACCGTGGAACACATCACCAGGTTCGCCACCTGCTCCGGCGAGCGGTTGGCGCGCACGGCCATGAGGTAATTGAACACCGCCACCGGCATCGCCGATTGCACCATCAATACCGCACGCTCCAGGGTATCCACGCCCAAGGCCACGCCAACCGCCCACCCCACCGCCGCGCCCAGGCCGATACGCAAACCACCCAGCAGCATGCCGCTGCCCACATGGCGCAGGCGAATGCTGGCCAGCGAAACGCCCAGGGTCAGTAGCATCAGCGGGATGGTCATGCCGCCGAGCAGGTTCACCGTGTTGGCCAACCAACGCGGCAATTCGAAATCCAGAAAGATGATCGGCATCGCGCCCGCCAGGCTGATCACAATGGGGTTGCGGACCAGCGCCTTGAGCGAAGCTGCCGTGCCGGAAATGGCCATGCCGACCGTGAACTGCACGATCGACAGGGTCAGGAAAAACGCCACCGCCAGGGCCAGGCCGTGCTCGCCGAAGGCATACAGGCTGATCGGCAGGCCCATGTTGCCGGTGTTGGGGAACATGAACGCCGGCAGTAGCACACGCCAGTGTTGCCCCGAGGCACGGCTGACCAAAAGGCCTGCCAAGGCCATGCCCAACGTGCACAACAGGCAGGCCAGCGCCATGCTGGTGAATGCCGTTGGGTCCAGTTCCGTGCGGCTCAAGGTCGACAGCACCAGCGACGGTGTGCCGACCGTCATCACCAGCCTGGCGATAAACTCAGTGGGGTAGTCCAAGCCTTTGCGGGCCCAGGCAAAACCAATGCCGGCAACGATGAACACAGGTGCCAGAACGGCGAACAACGATGCCAGCATGAGCCTTACCTTCCTGGTGTGCGAAAGGCGTCAGTATGCCGCAGTCCTACGCTGCTTCAACCCGGAAACATAAATGGGTTGATACTGCTACGGGCAAAGCCTTGCCCTTCAAGCTCGGCATCCAGCTGCAAGGAGGCCAAGTCATCGGCGACAGGCTCCAGTGCCGGGTCGTGCTCGTAATAGAAGGCCTTCAGGTAGCTTTCGCAGTCACCGCAGCTTTCCGCCTTGACCGCACTGTCCTGACGCTCCAGCGACCAATAGTCCAGCTTACCGGTGTGCTCGCAGTTGCTGCACTTGACCCGCACCATGTGCCAGCGACTCTCGCACAGCCCGCAGTGCAGGTAGCGCAGCCCAGCACGCTTGCCAGTGAGGATGACGCTGGCCACCGGCGCGCTGGCGCACACTGGGCAGAACTGGCGATGCTCGCCCACCGCCGCATGCGCATGCGCTGGCAAGGCCGCAGCCAGTTGCACGAAGTACAGCCCCAGGGCGGCCCACAAAAACACCGCCTCGCCGCTGTTCACCTTGCCATATTGGCCCTGCAGCAAGTCTTGGGCGCAGGCTTCGCGCTGATCGGCGCTCAGCGCGGCGAGCCTGTCCAGGGCCGCGCATACCGGGTCGCTGGCTTCAGTGCGCAGGTCCTCGAGCAGATGCTCGAGCATTTGCTGCCAGTAACCTGAGTGCAACTGCGTCGATAATGGCGCCTCTGCGCCCAGCCGCTCAGTCAGTGCCTCAAGCTCGTTGGCCGGCACGGGAAAACGATCGAGCAAACGCTGCTGGGCCTGCGCGATGGTGGCGGCGAACTCCAGATAGTCGGCTTGCTCATGCCCCTGTGCCAAGTGACGCAAACGCGCCGCGCGCTTGGCGAAGTGCTGGTCCAGTTGCGGCAGCAACAAGGCGCTGATGGTGCCCACGCCCCCGGTGGGCTGCTCGACCGCCGTCAGTTTGATGCTGCTCATTTCTTCTCGCTCTTGCTGTTGATCTGCTGATACCAGCGATCGTGGTGCGACTTGGCCCAACTGCGTGAGACATAGCCGGTGATCATGCCGCGAATCGAACCTTTCACCCAGAACGCCAGGTACGCATGGCCGATGATCAGCAGGATCAGTGAGATGCCTGCCAGTGCATGGGCAAACAGGGCAATTCGGATCAGCGGGATGCTGAAGTAGTCGGCAAACCAGGGCCGCCAGATGATCACGCCACTGAGCATCAGCAAGGTGATCAGGCCCATGATCCCCCAGAACAGGACCTTCTGGCCGGCGTTGTATTTGCCGATGCGCAGCGGCTGGCTGTGGTCGCCTGCCAACACGCGCTTGACGTTGCGAAACCAGATGCCGTCTTCACGCTCGGGCAAGTTGTACTTGACGAAGCGCACGAACAGGAACATCAGCACCACGAACACCACCACCCCGAAAAACGGGTGAAGGATGCGCGCCAGCTGCGGTGTGCCAAACACGCCATTCAGCCAGTTCAACGACGGGAAAAACCACGACAGCCCCGACATCGCCACCAGGAAGAAACAGATGACCATGAACCAGTGGCTGGCCCGGTCGATGAAGCGCGTGCGCAGAATCAATCGGTCCTTGTTCATACCAGGGTCTCCTTGTCGTCTTCCTCGACTTCGTTGGGGCCAACGCCGATGTAGTGGAACACCGTGCCCGCCAGGGTGGCGAAGAATGCCGCGGCGGCCACCGGTTTGAGCCAGCCTTTCCAGCCCTCGATCGCACTGCTGATGCGCGGGTCTGGGTTGAGCTTGTGGTACAGCTGCGGCTTGTCGGCGTGTTGCAGCACGTAGAACACATGGGTGCCACCGACGGCCTGCGGGTCGTAAATGCCGGCACCGGCGAAGCCGCGGCCTTGCAGTTCACTCACGCGTTCTTCGGCCTGCACCAGCATGTCAGCCTTGCTGCCGAAGTTGATCGCGCCGGTCGGGCAGGTTTTCACGCAGGCCGGTTCCTGGCCGACGCTGACCCGATCAACGCACAACGTGCACTTGTAAGCCTTGTTGTCCTTCTTGCTGATGCGCGGTACATCGAACGGGCAACCGGCCACGCAGTAGCCGCAGCCGATGCAATGCTCGGACTGGAAATCGACGATACCGTTGGCGTACTGGATGATCGCCCCCGGTTGCGGGCACGCCTTGAGGCAGCCCGGGTCGGCGCAATGCATGCAGCCATCCTTGCGGATCAGCCATTCCAGCTTGCCGCTTTCGTCCTGGTGCTCGTCAAACCGCATCAGCGTCCAGGTGTCTGGCGTGAGGTCGGCCGGGTTGTCGTACACGCCGACGTTGTGGCCTACCTCGTCACGCAGGTCGTTCCATTCGTTGCAGGCCACTTGGCAGGCCTTGCAGCCGATGCAGATGCTGACGTCGATCAGCTTGGCCACCTCGGCCTGGTGATCGCGGGCTCGCGGCGCTGGGGTGAAGGCGTTGGTCGCCGAACGGCGAATGATGTCTTGGGATTGCAGGGACATGTGCGTCGCTCCGTCAGGCCTTTTCCACGTTCACCAGGAACGCCTTGTATTCCGGGGTGTTGGTGTTGGAGTCACCCACCCCCGGGGTCAGCGTGTTGGCCAGGAAGCCTTTGCGGGTGGCACCCTCGAAGCCCCAGTGGCACGGGATGCCGATGGTGTCGACCATCTGGCCGGCGACCTCTAGCCGCTGGACCCGCTTGGTCACTACCGCCTTGGCCTTGATGTAGCCGCGCTTGGTGCTGACCCGCACCAGGTCGCCCTGGACGATGCCTTTTTCCTTGGCCAGCACTTCGCCGATCTCGATGAACTGCTCGGGCTGGATGATCGCGTTGAGCCGCGAGTGCTTGGTCCAGTGGCGGAACAACTCGGTGATCGAGTAGGTGGTGGCCACGTAAGGGAACTCCTCACGGCTGCCCATCCGCGCACGGTCGCTTTCGTACAGGCGTGCGGTCGGGCTCTTGCTGACATTGGGGTGCAGCGGGTTGGACGCCAGTGGGCTTTCGATCGGTTCGTAATGCTCAGGGAACGGCCCATCGTTCATGGCGCCAACCGAGAACAACCGGCCTACGCCTTCGGGCAGCATGATGAACGGGTTGACGTTGCTGCCTGGCGCGGCGGTTACCGGATAGTCCGGGACATCGCTGCCGCTCCAGCGGCTGCCATCCCAGGCAATGATCTGGCGCTTGGGGTCCCAGGCGTTGCCCTGCGGATCGGCCGAGGCACGGTTGTAAAGAATGCGCCGATTCTGCGGCCAGGCCCACGCCCAACCTGGGGTGCAGCCCAGGCCGCTGTCAGCGTTGTCGCGGCGGGCCATCTGGTTGCCGGCCTCGGTCCAGGAGCCGGCGAACACCCAGTTGAAGCACGCGGTGCTGCCGTCATCGCGCAATTGGGCGAAGTTGTCCAGCAACTGGCCTTTACGCAGCACCAGGTCGCCCTTGTCATCATGCAGGTCCGCCAGGGCGTAGCCGTTGGACTCTTTGGCGACTTCTTCTGGCTCTGGATCGTAGGGGTTCTTGTAGTCCCATGCCATGTTCAACACAGGCTCGGGGCATACGCCGCCCTCGTCGCGGTACAGCTCGCGCAGCTTCATGAACAGGTGGCCGAGGATCTTGCCATCGTGCCAGGCCTCACCGGGCGGGGCCGCCCCGGCCCAGTGCCATTGCAGCCAGCGGCTGGAGTTGACGATCGAGCCGTTCTCCTCGGCAAAGCAGCTGGAAGGCAGGCGGAAGACCTCGGTCTGGATCGCCGCGGGGTCGACGTCGTTGGACTCTCCGTGGTTCTGCCAGAAGCTCGACGTCTCGGTCGCCAGCGGGTCGATGATCACCAGGAACTTGAGCTTGGCCAAGGCCTCGGCGGCCTTGTTCTTGTCCGGGAAGGCCGCGATCGGGTTGAAGCCCTGGGCAATGTAGCCGTTGACCTTGCCTTCATACATGCGGTTGGAATAGTTGAGTACGTCGTAGCTGTCGTCCCACTTGGGCAACCAGTCGAAGCCCCAGTTGTTCTCAGGGGTGGCCTTGTCGCCCCACAGGCTCTTCATCAGGCTGATGAAAAATTTGGGCGTGTGCTGATAATAGTTGACCTGCCCGGGCAGCTGGGCGCTGGGCGTGGTTTCTTTCAGGTAGGTCTCGACCGTGGTCTGGTTGTCGGACGGCAGGTTCATGTAACCCGGCAGGCGTTGCGACAACAGCCCCAGGTCGGTGTAGCCCTGGATGTTGGAGTGCCCGCGCAGGGCGTTGACGCCGCCACCGGCCATGCCGATATTGCCCAGCAGCAGTTGGATCATGCCCGAGCCGCGGATCATCTGGGCGCCCGTGGTGTGGTGGGTCCAGCCCAGGGCATAGAGGAAGGTGGCGGTCTTGTCCGGTGCGCTGGTACTGGCAAGGATCTCGCAAATCTGCAGGAAGTCGTCCTTTGGCGTACCGCACAGCTCGCTGACCCGCTCCGGCGTGTAGCGGCTCACATGCTGCTTGAGCAGGTTGTACACGCAGCGCGGGTGGCTGAGCGTCACGTCACGTTTGGCAAAGCCCTGCTCGTCGAGTTCATAGGCCCACGAGCTGCGATCGTAGCGCCGGGTGTTGGCGTCGTAGCCGCTGAACAGGCCGTCGTCGAAACTGTAGTCGCTGCGCACGATAAGGCTGGCATTGGTGTAGGCGCGCACGTACTCGTGCTGGATACGGTCATGGCTGATCAGGTAGTTGACCACCCCCATCAGGAAGGTGATGTCGGAGCCTGCGCGAATGGGCGAATACAGGTCGGCCACTGCAGCGCTACGGTTGAAGCGCGGGTCGACGACGATCACCTTGGCACCGTTGCGGATCTTCGCCTCGATCACCCACTTGAAGCCTACCGGGTGTGCCTCGGCGGGGTTGCCGCCCATGATCATCACGACGTTGGCGTTCTTGATGTCTACCCAGTTGTTGGTCATGGCGCCACGGCCAAAGGTGGGTGCCAGCGCCGACACCGTCGGGGCGTGGCAAACCCGCGCCTGGCTGTCGGTGCCGAGGATACCCAGGGCACGGGTAAAGCGCTGGTCGAGCGAGCCGGTTTCGCTGCTGGCCGCCGAAGAACACAGCATGCCGGTGGACAGCCAACGGTTGACGGTAACGCCCTTGGCGTTTTTCTCGATGAAGTTGGCATCGCGGTCAGCCTTCATCAAGCGGGCGATGCGCTCGATGGCATGGTCCCAGGTAATCCGCTGCCACGTTTCCGAGCCTGGCGCGCGGTACTCCGGGTACAGCAGGCGCTGTTCGCTGTGGATGTAGTCCACCAGCCCTGCCCCTTTCGGGCACAGCGAACCTCGGCTGACCGGGTGGTCCGGGTCGCCTTCGATGTGGAAGATGCGTGCCTTGGCGTTTTTCGCGCCGTCGCCCAGGCTGTACATGAGGATGCCGCAGCCTACCGAGCAGTAGGTGCAGTTGTTGCGGGTCTCTTTGGCGCGCAACAGCTTGTATTGGCGTGACTGGCTGGCATTGGCCACTGCCGGGGCAAAGCCCAGCGACACGGTGGTCGCTGCCGCCGCACCGGCCGTGCACAGTTTGAAAAATTGTCGTCTGCCAAGTGCCATGGGATCTCCTCATCTCGGCCCGGTTAAATACCGGGCACACAGGCGTTACTTATCAACGGGTGTTATCGGCTGATCGTTCTAATTCGGTGACGGGCACACGTCAGGGGCAATAGAAATCTACAGCGCGTTATTAAAACGCAACTTCTTTTGCAACTACTAAATGGACCGCAGCATCACACGTTTATCGAGGCGCCCCTTGCGGGCCGCGCCCGCCATTGTAGTGGCAGGATGCCGCAGGGACCAATTGAGCGGCTTGATTGCTTGATAAGTTCTGTCGATCAACAGGCTGATACGGTAATTAATTACATACCTGTATTGATCCAGATCAACAAATAGTCACTGCCAGCCACCAAAACAATGAATCAATACGACTAAAGTTATTTTTCTATACGAATTATTATTAAGCGGGCTAATTAAGCCTCTACGTCGCGACACCCTGCGGCGTCTCGTCGCAGGCCAATGCCCCTTGGGCAAAAGGTTGCAAGCACGTAGAATCGCGGTTCCTTTTCGCCCGTCGCCTTGAACGGTGGCAACCGGCAGCAATGACAGAGTCCGCGCCTGAACACATGACCGCCCATGTGAAATAGGCTCAACCGACCCCGCCCGGCCCAGCTCCCTTACGGCCCAGCGGTTGAGTCTTGCCCAGGTCGCATCCAGCCCAGGCACATCCGTGCAGCCTCTTGGCCCCCTTTCGGGCCCAGCTGGCGTGCGCGTCCGAAGAGGCGCTCATTCCGCTCATCTAACTTGAGGTACGTATGTCTCCGCGTTTGCTGGCCATGGCGCTGGCGCCCCTGCTCGGGCTGTTCATCATTGCCCTGGGCAACGGTTTCATGTCTTCCCTGACCACCCTGCGCCTGGGCGCGGCCGGTGAATCAGCCACCACCATCGGTATCGTGTCGTCCAGTTACTTCATTGGCTTGACCCTTGGCGCGATATTCAATGACCGGCTGATCCTGCGCATCGGCCATATCCGCGCCTACACCAGCTTCGCCTCGCTGATCGCCGCGACCATCCTGCTGCAAGGGCTGTTCTACGACACCACGTGGTGGTCGATCCTGCGCCTGATCAACGGCTGGGCTGCGGTGGGCGTGTTCCTCGTGATCGAGAGCTGGTTGCTGCTGGCCGGCGACGCGAAAATCCGTGGCCGCCTGCTGGCGCTGTACATGATTGCCTTCTACGGCGCCGGCGTTATTGCCCAGGCAGGCCTTGGCGAAATTACCCGCCTGGGCGACACCGCGCCGTTCATGCTCGCGGGTATGCTCGCGGCGCTGTCGGTGCTGCCGATCGTGATCCTGCCGCGGGTGTCGCCACTGCTGGACCAGGTCGAACCGCTGAAGCCCCGCCAACTGCTGGGGGTCGCGCCGTCGGGTTTGGTCGGCTGCTTCGGTTCGGGGGTGGCGATTGCCGGCATTTATGCGCTGCTGCCGCTGTACCTGCAACGTATTGGCCTGGACGTGGGCGAAGTCGGCAGCATGATGGCCTGGGTGATCCTGGGTGCGATGCTGCTGCAGTACCCGGTTGGGCGCTGGTCCGACCGCAAGGACCGCCAGGATGTGCTGATTGCCCTGGCCGGCCTGTGCGTGGTGCTGTCGTTGATTACGGTGTTCTTGCCGTCTGAATCGTCATTGCTGCCCGCAATGCTGTTCCTGCTGGGTGGCGGCGTGTTCGCCCTGTACCCGGTAGCGGTCAGCCACGCTGCCGACCGTGCACCGTCCGACGCGCTGGTGCCGATGATCCAGGGCTTGCTGCTGATCAACTCGCTGGGTTCGGCGCTGGCGCCGCTGGCGATTTCGCCGATGATGACGTCGTTTGGCGAGGCCGGGCTGTTCTGGGCCTTTGCAGTGGTCAACCTGGCCATGGTCAGCTTCTTCCTGTGGCGCCGAGGCAAGCGCCCGGCGGCCGAGCACCCGGCGCCGTTCGCGGCGTCCACCACCTTCTCGCCCACCGGTGCCGAGTTGCGAGTGACTGAAGACCTGATGCATGCCGCGCAGGAGCATCCGCCGCTGGAGCCGGTGCAAGGGACAGGGGCAGCGCAAGCCGAAACCCGATAACCCCACCCCGGTAGGAGCAGCCTTGTGCTGCGAAGAGGCCAGTGATAGCAGCGAGGATCTGCTGTGTGGTCACCGGCCTCTTCGCAGCACAAGGCTGCTCCTACACAGAAAACGCGTGTTCCCTGGCTCTGGGTGACCACCCGTCGCCCAGAGGGCACCGCGCCGCCCTGCTCCAGCCAAACGAATGACAGATCATCCGCACAGGAGATTCATCATGATCCGCATTCGCCCCCTTTCGCTGTGCCTGGCATTGGCCCTGGGCGCCATCACCGGCACCAGCTTCGCTGCCACCGAACCCACCAATACCGACAGCCGCCCACAAACCGACCAGTCTGGCGGCAAGACCGCAGGTGACGGAAGCAGCGTCAACAGCCCCGGCAGCGGCCAGGACAACGACAGCAGCAACACCGGCACCGATGCCGCAGACGGCGCCAGCGGCGGCTCCAACAGCACCGGCGAAGCCACAGGTTCCGGTGCCGGCTACGATGGCGGCACCGCTGAGGACCAGGACAGCCGTTGAGGCGCGGCTGGACTACACTGCGCTCCATTGCCCTGCCAAGGAGTTGCCATGAACGCCAAACCCTGGCTGCTCGCTGCCCTGCTGCCTTTCAGCGTACTGGCCGCCGGGCCGGGCTCTGGCGCATTGTCGATCAGTTCTTCCTCCTTCACCGACGGTGGCGTGATCGCTCTGCAACAGGTCGGGCCAGACCCGGCCTGCGGCGCAGGTGAAGAACGCACCCCGCAACTGAGCTGGGACAACCTGCCCGCCGGTACGCGCTCGCTGGCGCTGGTGATGTTCGACCCCGATGGCGGCAAAGGCCTCGGGGTGGTGCACTGGGTCGCCTACAACATCGACCCGGGCCTGGATGGCTTGAAAGAAGGCGTGGCCGGGCTGACCAGCCCTGCCGTGACGGTGGGGCGCAACTCCCGCGGTACCGCCAGCTACCGTGGCCCGTGCCCGCCCGCCGGGGACAACCCGCACCACTACGCGCTGACGTTGATTGCAACCGACCTCGAACCCGGCATCCTGCCAGCAGACCTGGACCGCAACGGGCTGCTGCAGTTGCTCCAAGACCATGCCTTGGGCGCACAAACCCTGGTGGGGCGCTACGGCCATTGAATGGGCCATTGCCCGCCATTACCGACAATGATCAACGTCACAGCATTTACCCATTGAACGGCGCGCCTGATCTGAAGTAAGCTCGGGCTCATTCACTGGAGAGCAACATGCCGAAACGCACCTGCAATCACGCCAACCACACCGGTCGCACCTTGCGCCCTGTGCTGGCCGTTGCCGGTTGCAAGGCCCCTGCCAGCTTTTATTTTGGGTATTGGTTTAGCCACTAGGCGCCGCTGATACCCACACGGCGCCCACTTTCGAGGGGCCGCCGAACATGAGAATACTCAAACCCCCGGTCGGCTCCCCGACCGGGGGTTTTGCTTTTCAGGCCTTTGAACATTACCGATTTACCTTGAGGACAGATTCATGAACTACGCCACTTATTACTGCGCAAACACCTATGCCTGGCGATTTAGCCAATCCCGTTCGGGCCAGCCTGCCGCCTCCGTTCGGTCCTTCAAGGGTGGCAACGCTGCAGCCAACACACCTACAACGATCTGTCGAACACCTCGATAGGGCCGACGACGCGGGCCAGAACCCGCCGTCCGCCCAGGGAAAAACGCCATGCAAGCCTCGAACCTCGCCCTGCCCCTGAACCAACCGCAAGCTGCCAATACGACCGTCAGCCAGCGCCTGCCCAGCCCCCACCTGCTCAAGCAGCAAATGCCGCTGTCCGCTGAGCTCACCCAGCAAGTCCACGCCCACCGCCAGGCCATACGTGCCATTCTCGAAGGCCGCGACCAACGCCTGTTGGTAGTGGTAGGCCCCTGCTCGATTCACGACCCTCGCTCGGCCCTGGAATACGCCGACCGCCTGGCCGCGCTGAGCCGCGAAGTGGATGACAAGCTGCTGCTGGTGATGCGCGCCTACGTCGAAAAACCCCGCACCACGGTGGGCTGGAAAGGCCTGGCCTACGACCCGCACCTCGATGGCAGCGATGACATGCACGCCGGTATCGCCCTGTCGCGCGGCCTGATGCTGAACATGATCGAGCGCGGCCTGCCCATTGCCACCGAGCTGCTGCAGCCGATGGCCGCGGGCTACTTCGACGACCTGCTGGGCTGGGCCGCGATCGGCGCACGCACCACCGAGTCGCAGGTGCACCGTGAAATGGTCAGTGGCCTGGAACTGCCTGTGGGCTTCAAGAATGGCACCGACGGCGGGATCGGCATCGCCTGCGACGCCATGCGCAGCGCCGCACACCCGCACCGCCATTTCGGCATGGATGCGCAGGGCTACCCGGCCATCATCGAGACCCTGGGCAACCCCGACACCCACCTGGTGTTGCGCGGCGGCCATAAAGGCCCGAACTACGATGCCACGAGCATCGCCCAGGCCCGGCAGGGGTTGGCCAAGGTGGGGTTGCAGGCGCGGATCATGGTCGATTGCAGCCATGCCAACAGCGGCAAGGACCCAGCGCAGCAGCCCGCGGTATTCGAGGACGTGCTGGCACAGCGCGTGGCCGGTGACCGTTCGATTGTCGGCGTGATGATCGAAGGGCACCTGTTCGATGGCTGCCAGTCCCTAGGCAAAGGCGCACTGAAGTACGGCGTGTCGATAACCGATGGCTGCCTGGGTTGGGCGTCAACTGAAACCCTGTTGCGCGAGGCGGCACAAAAACTGTAGGAAGCCGCTAGCAAGCCTTGCGAGACATTTCCCGAACAAGTGCGCTAGGCTTGCGTTTTTACCCTAAGGAGCAGTACCCATGGCACGTGCCACCGCCCGCCACATCCTGGTCAGCAGCGAAGACAAATGCAACGAACTGAAAGCCCAGATCGAAGCTGGTGCCGATTTCGCCGAAGTCGCCAAGGCCAATTCCACCTGCCCATCCAGCCGCCAAGGCGGCGACCTGGGCTCGTTCGGCCCGGGCCAGATGGTGCGTGAGTTCGATACCGTGGTCTTCAGCGCGCCGCTGAACGTTGTCCAGGGCCCGGTGAAAACCCAGTTCGGTTATCACCTGCTGGAAGTCACCAGCCGTCAGGACTGATACCAGGTTGTTCCTCTGGAACGACTCAGCCTCTGTAGGAACAGCCTTGCGCTGTGAAGTGGCCCGGCCGGGCAATTTCGTTGACCGTGCTGACGCCTTCGCAGCACAAGGCTGCTCCTACAAGGGCTTGTTTCGCCTGGGCTGGCTGGTTTTGTTTCTGTGCTTTTGCGCCAACACCCACGCTGCACCCACCCATGCGTTGACTGTCTACGGCGAAGCCCCCCGCTACAACCAAAGCTTCCACCATTTCGACTACACCAACCCCAACGCCCCCAAGGGCGGCATATTGCGCCGCTCGGCCATGGAGATTGGCCAGTTCGACCATATTCTGCCGTACATCGACAAAGGCACCGGCGTCAACGAAGTCGATGGTTGGCTGTACGCGCCATTGGCCGTGCGCTCATTCGATGAACCCTACACTGTCTACGGCCTGATTGCCCGGCGCATGGAACGTGGCCCGGACGATGCCTGGCTGCGCTTCGAGATCGACCCTCGCGCCACCTTCGCCGACGGCAAGCCGGTGCGCGCCGAAGACGTGCGCTTTACCTTCGAGCTGCTGATGAGCAAAGGCAGCCTCAAGTACCGCACCCAGTTCGCCGAGGTCGCTGGGGTTACCGTAGAGGGCCCGCATCGCGTGCGCTTCGACTTCAGGCAACCCCATGGCCGCACCCTGCCCTTGGACTTGGCCAGCCTGCCGGTGCTGCCCGAGCATGACTGGCAACAACGCGATTTCGCCAACGGCGCCGGCTTCGACAAACCGGTCGGCAGCGGCCCGTACCGCATCGGCCAGATCGACAATGGCCGCAGCATCAGCTTTGAACGTGACCCAACCTGGTGGGCCAAAGACCTCCCTGTCAGCCGTGGCCGCTACAATTTCGACACGCTGCGCATCGAATACTTCGGCGACACCGAAGTGGCGCGGCAGGTGCTAAAAGGGGGTGGCTACGATTACAACCGCGAGTTTTCCGCCACGGCCTACACCCTCGGCTACAACGGCGCGCAGCTGGACGACGGCCGCCTGCAGCGCGCGCACCTGGGCCCGGCCAAACCGCAGGTTGCCCAAGGTTATGTGTTCAACCTGGACAAGCCGCCGTTTCGCGACCGCCGCGTGCGCCAGGCGCTGGGCATGCTCTGGGACTACGAGTGGAGCAACCGGCAGATGATGCGCAACCTCTACATCCGCCAGCAGAGCGTGTTTTCCAACACCCCACTGGCCGCCCGCGCATTGCCCGACGCCAGCGAACTCGAACTGCTGGAGCCGTTGCGCGGCAAGGTGCCGGATGAGGTCTTCGACCGCGTGTTCACGGCCCCGGTCACCGATGGCACGGGCATCGTCCGCACGCAACAGCTGCAAGCGTTGGCTTTGTTGCAGCAAGCCGGCTGGCACCCCGAGGGCGACCGCCTGGTCAACGCCCAAGGCGAGCCATTGGAATTCACCTTCCTCAACGGCCAGGCCGGCCTGGAGCGCCTGCTGCTGCCGTGGAAGCGCAACCTGGCGCAGATCGGCGTCACCCTGAACATTCGCAATGTCGACTCGGCCCAATACGTCAACCGCCTGATGGCGCGTGACTACGACATGATCGTGACCGGCTACCCGGTCACGCTGTCGCCGGGGGCCGAGCTGTACAACTACTTCGGTTCGGCAGCGGCCCACGACCCCGGCTCGAACAACCTGATGGTGCTCCAGGACCCTGCAGTGGACAGCCTGATCGACGGCCTGGTACGCGCCAGCACGCAAGCCGACATGCTGCGCCATGCCAATGCCCTGGACCGCGTGCTGCAGTGGAACTACTACTGGATCCCCAACTACTACCCGCCCGGCAGCTCCACGGCCTGGTGGAACCGCTTTGGCTTGCCCAAGGTTCAGGCCACCTATGACGAAGGCCTCGACACCTGGTGGGAAGTCAGCCCTACCCCGCTGACCAACGCGCAGATGGCCGAACGCCTGAAGGCCTCACCATGACGGCCTATATTCTGCGGCGCCTGTTGCTGATCATTCCGACGCTGCTGGCGATCATGCTGGTCAATTTCGCGATCGTCCAGGCGGCGCCTGGTGGCCCGGTGGAGCAAGCGGTGGCGCGGCTGCAGGGTATCGGCGGCGGCGCACCAGGCGCCCGGGCCGAGGTGGCGCATGGCGAGTCACGGGCCACCCGCGGCCTGGACCCCAAGCTGATCGAGGCGATCAAACACCAATACGGTTTCGATAAATCAGCCCCCGAGCGCCTCTGGCTGATGCTGAGCCAGTACGCCCGCCTCGACTTCGGCCAGAGCTTCTTTCGTGGGGCCAAGGTCACCGACCTGATCCTCGACAAGCTGCCGGTCACCTTGTCGCTCGGCTTCTGGGCCACGCTCATCACCTACCTGGTTTCTATCCCCTTGGGCATCCGCAAGGCAGTGCGCCATGGCAGCCGCTTCGATGCCTGGAGCAGCGCACTGATCGTGATCGGCTACGCCCTGCCCTCGTTCCTGTTCGCCCTGTTGCTGATCGTGCTGTTCGCCGGCGGCACGTCGCTGAACTGGTTCCCGGTGCGCGGCCTGGTGTCGGAAAACTTCGACCAACTCAGCCTGCTGGGCAAGGTCGCCGACTATTTCTGGCACCTGGTGCTGCCGGTCGGCGCATTGGTGATCGGCGGCTTCGCCACCCTGACACTGCTGACCAAGAATGCATTCCTTGACGAGATCTCCCGCCAGTACGTGGTCACCGCCCGGGCCAAGGGGCTGAGCGAGCGGCGCGTGCTGTACGGCCACGTGTTGCGCAATGCCATGCTGCTGGTGGTGGCCGGGCTGCCCCAGGCACTGATCACGGTGTTTTTTGCAGGCTCGCTGCTCATCGAAGTGATCTTTTCCCTCGATGGCCTTGGCCGGATGAGTTACGAAGCCGCCGTGTCGCGTGACTACCCGGTGGTCTTCGGCACGCTGTTCATCTTTACCCTGGCGGGCTTGTTGATCCGTCTGATCGGCGATGTGTGCTACACCCTGCTCGACCCACGCATCGACTTCGACACGAGGGCCAACTGATGCTCTCACCCGTGTCGCGCCGCCGCCTGCAACGCTTTCGCCGCAACCGCCTCGGCTGGGTATCGCTGTGGCTGTTCGCAGCGCTATTGCTGCTGAGCCTGGGCGCAGAGTTGGTGGCCAACGACAAGCCCTTGCTGCTGGGTTACAAGGGCGAGCTGTATACCCCGGCGCTCAAGCGTTACACCGAACAGCAGTTCGGCGGCCAATTGCCGTTCCAGCCAGATTACCGCAGTGCCTACGTGCGCCAGTTGATCGAGGGCCAGGGCGGCTGGATGCTGTTCGCCCCCATCCCCTTCAGTGCCGACACCCCTAACTATGACCTGCAAGTGCCCACCCCCAGCCCACCCAGTACCAGCAATTGGCTGGGCACCGACGACCAGGGGCGCGATGTGCTGGCGCGGGTGCTGTACGGCACCCGAGTGTCGCTGCTGTTCGCCTTTGCCTTGACCGTGGTCAGCGTGCTGATCGGTTTGACTGCCGGGGCCTTGCAGGGTTACCACGGCGGCTGGGTCGACCTGCTGGGGCAGCGCCTGCTGGAAGTCTGGTCGGGGTTGCCGGTGCTGTACCTGTTGATCATCCTCAGCGGCTTCGTCGAGCCTGATTTCTGGTGGTTGTTGGGGATCATGGCGCTGTTCTCGTGGCTGGCCCTGGTCGATGTGGTGCGCGCCGAATTCTTGCGCGGGCGCAACCTGGAATACGTCAAAGCCGCGCGGGCGCTGGGCCTGCCAGACAGCCAGGTGATGCTGCGGCACATTCTGCCCAACGCCATGAACGCCACGCTGACCTATGTGCCGTTCATGTTGACCGGGGCCATTACCACCCTGACTGCGCTGGACTTCCTGGGCTTCGGCATGCCGGCTGGCAGCGCCTCGCTGGGCGAGCTGGTGACCCAGGGCAAGCAGCACCTGGAAGCGCCCTGGCTTGGCTTTACTGCGTTTTTCGCGTTGGCGGTGATTCTGTCGCTGCTGGTGTTCATCGGCGATGCGCTGCGCGAAGCGTTCGATCCACGTGGTTAATGCACGACCCCTGTAGGAGCAGCCTTGCGCTGCGAAGAGGCCAGTGAAAACCCTGTAAATCTTAGCTGCTTTCACCGGCCTCTTCGCAGCACAAGGCTGCCCCTACAAAAATACCCACAACCTGCACTGGGAGCATTCGCATGACCCTCAAAGGCAAGACTGCACTCGTCACCGGTTCTACCAGCGGTATCGGCCTTGGCATCGCCCAGGTGCTGGCCCGTGCCGGGGCCAACATCCTGCTCAACGGTTTTGGCGACCCGGCGCCGGCCATCGCCAGCATTACCAGCCACGGCGTGAAGGCTATCCACCACCCCGCCGACCTGTCGGATGTAGCGCAAATAGAGGCCCTGTTCGCTGTGGCCGATCATGAATTCGGCGGTGTCGACATTCTGGTCAACAACGCCGGTATCCAGCACGTGGCGCCGGTCGAACAATTTCCCGTGGAGAGCTGGGACAAGATCATCGCCCTCAACCTGTCGGCGGTGTTCCATGGCAGCCGCCTGGCCCTGCCCGGCATGCGCGCACGCAACTGGGGGCGGATCATCAACATCGCTTCGGTGCACGGGCTGGTCGGTTCGACCGGCAAGGCCGCCTACGTGGCGGCCAAGCATGGCGTGGTGGGCCTGACCAAGGTCGTGGGCCTGGAAACGGCCGCCAGCAATGTCACTTGCAACGCCATCTGCCCGGGCTGGGTGCTGACCCCACTGGTGCAAAAGCAGATCGACGACCGCGCCGCCAAGGGTGTAGACCCGCAGCAGGCACAACACGACCTGTTGGCCGAGAAGCAGCCTTCGTTGGCCTTCGTCACCCCCGAGCACCTGGGCGAGCTGGTACTATTTCTGTGCAGCGAGGCCGCAAGCCAGGTCCGTGGTGCCGCCTGGAATGTCGACGGTGGCTGGCTGGCCCAGTGAGGGCCGGCCACGACCTGGCAATGGTCTTGCACCCTTTTCAACTGCAAGGAGGCCTACATGCGCCCACTCCCACTGTCCGCGATCCTGACCTTGACCCTGGCTGCCGCCGCCCCGGCGATGGCTGCCAGCTTGAAGGATGTCGCGCCCTATCCCGAGGCGGAAAAAGGCTTCACCCGGCAGGTCATCCACCTGCCGGCCCAGGCTGACGAGTCGGCCTATAAACTGGAAATACTCGCGGGCAAGACGCTCAAGGTCGACTGCAACCGCCAACGCCTGGCGGGCAGCCTCGAAGAACGCACTCTCGAAGGCTGGGGCTACAGCTACTACCGCCTGGACAAGGTCGGCGGCCCTGCCAGCACCTTGATGGCCTGCCCGGATGGCAAGAAGACCGATGCGTTCGTGCCGGTGGTCGGCGAAGGCTTCATGCTGCGCTACAACAGCAAGTTGCCAGTGGTGGTGTATGTGCCCAAGGACGTCGAAGTGCGCTACCGCGTGTGGTCGGCCTCGCAAGACGTGCAGAAGGCTAAAGTGGAATAAGAAGCTCGCATCACGCTGACAGGTAGGAGCAGCCTTGTGCTGCGAAGAGGCCAGTAATAGCAGCGAAGATTTACTGTGTTTTCACTGGCCTCTTCGCAGCGCAAGGCTGCTCCTACCCCCCTCCCGCAACAACTGGAGGTTCGCCATGAACGACGTACTCTGGAGCCCCTCCACAGCGCAGATCGAGGCCAGCCGGATGGTTGCGTTTCGCCGCTGGGTCAACCTGCGCTACAACCTCGAATTAAACGACTACCAGGCACTGCACCGCTGGAGCATCGAGCAGCGCTCAGCCTTCTGGCAGAGCCTTGCCGAGTACTTTCACGTTAACTGGCACCAACCACCGAGCCACGTGCTGCGCGAAGGCCCGCAAATGCCCGATGCCCAGTGGTTCACTGGCGCCACCCTGAACTACGCCGAACACCTGCTGCGCCGGCGCGACGACCGCCCGGCATTGATCGCCGTACGCGAAGACGGCCAGCGCCGAGTGCTGAGCCATGCGCAGTTGGCCGCCGAGGTCGCGGGGCTGCAACGGGCATTCGAGGCCTCCGGTGTGAAGCCGGGCGACCGCATCGCTGCCATCATGCCCAACACCTGGGAAACCCTGGTAGCCATGCTGGCCTGCACCAGCCTCGGCGCAATCTGGTCCAGCGCTTCACCCGAGTTCGGCGTGCACGGCATCATCGACCGATTCGGCCAGATCAGCCCCAAATTGCTGATCGTCTGCGCCGGTTACCACTATGCCGGCAAGGTCATCGAACAGGTCGACAAGGTCAACCAGGTCTGCGCCCAATTACCAGGCCTTGAGCAACTGATCGTGGTACCCCATACCCGCAGCGGGACCCGCGCCGACGAATTCCACGCGTCCCGTGTCGACCTGTGGGAGGGCTTTTTCCAGCCCGGGGGCATGCCTCGATTCACCCCGCTGCCGTTCGATCATCCGCTGTGCATCCTCTACTCCAGCGGCACCACCGGCGTACCCAAGTGCATCGTCCACCGCGCCGGTGGGGTGCTGCTGCAGCACCTCAAGGAACACGGCCTGCACAATGACCTCAAGGCCGATGATGTGCTGTTCTACTACACCACCTGCGGCTGGATGATGTGGAACTGGCTGGCCAGCGGCCTGGCGGTAGGTGCCACACTGGTGCTGTATGACGGCTCGCCCTTCCACCCCGGGCCAGCGCGGCTGCTGGACTTGATCGATGCCGAGGGCATCCATGCCTTCGGCACCAGCGCCAAGTACCTGGCTGCACTCGAACAGGAAGGCCTTGAGCCTGCCGCCACGCACCGCCTGACCAGCTTGCGCCTGCTGCTGTCGACCGGCTCGCCACTGTCGCCGCACAGTTACGATTACGTTTACCGCAAGATCAAGGCCGATGTATGCCTGGCCTCCATGTCCGGTGGCACCGACATCGTCGCCTGCTTCGTGCTGGGCAACCCGACGCTGCCGGTGCATCGCGGCGAAATCCAGTGCAAGGGGCTGGGCATGGCGGTGGAGGTCTGGAACGCGCAAGGCCAGAGCGTGTATGACGAAAAAGGTGAACTGGTGTGCCTGCAGCCGTTTCCGTCCATGCCGCTAGGCTTCTGGCACGACCCCGATGGCAGCCGCTACCACGCGGCCTACTTCAGCCAGTTTCGGGGAGTCTGGGCCCAGGGCGACTACGCCGAGCAGCGTGCCAGCGGCGGCCTGATCATCCACGGCCGCTCCGATGCCGTGCTCAACCCTGGCGGGGTGCGCATTGGCACAGCAGAGATCTACCGCCAGGTGGAGAAAGTCGAAGAGGTGCTGGAAAGCGTCGCCATCGGCCAGGACTGGCAAGGCGATGTACGAGTGGTGCTGTTCGTGCGCCTGCGCGACGGCCTGCAGCTGGATGACGCCTTGCGCCAACGCATTCGCCAGGTGATACGCCAGTACACCACGCCGCGCCATGTGCCTGCGGTGATTGCCCAGGTCAACGACATACCGCGCACCATCAGCGGCAAGCTGGTGGAGCTGGCGGTACGTGATGTGGTTCATGGCCTGCCGGTGAAAAACACCGACGCCCTGGCCAACCCGGAGGCGCTGGAGCAGTTTCGCGACCACAACGCGCTGCACAATGAGGCATAATGGCGCCCTTTTTTTTACCCCGAAGCACAGGTGTCCCATGAAAGCTCAAGCCCGCCACATCCTGGTCAAGACCGCTGACGAAGCCGAAAAGCTCAAGCAGCGCATCGCCAATGGCGAGGCCTTCGACGTGCTGGCGAAAAAGTTTTCCACCTGCCCGTCGGGCAAGCGCGGCGGTGATCTGGGTGAGGTACGGCCCGGCCAGATGGTCGGCGCCATCGACCAGGTCATCTTCAAAAAGCCGCTGCGTGTGGTGCATGGACCGATCAAGAGCAAGTTCGGCTACCACCTGGTGCAAACCTTCTACCGCGACTGACAGCGTCAGGGTGGCAACAGGCCACCTAGCATTATTGCCAGTTGTTCAACGTCAGGCCTTTCCCTACAACTCAGGCAGGACCGAGGTGGTGCGCCTAAGCGCCGCGTCAGGTAGTGGTCCCCCTCTGAGGCCCCGGAGACCTGCCGATGCGTTATCACCGCCTGCTTGCCCCTGCCGCGTTGCCACTGCTCGTACTGCCGACGCTTGGCTACCCTGATTTACTGACCGTCTTGCCGGGCGACAGCCTGGGGGCGATCTCGCAAACCCAACAGGTCGATACCTTCACCATGAGCGGGGGCACGGTCCAGTCGCTGAACCAGGGCCAAGGGTTCGATAATTTCACAATGTCGGGCGGGCGCATTATCGGTGCGTTCGAGGATGGCGATCATGCAGTCTTTTCGGGCGGCCAGATAGGCCGAGTCGACTTGAAGCTCGCTGACAACGAATTCGAAATGTCCCAGGACACCGCCGTTGCAACCGAGATTGACGGCAACCTGGTGAGCGGCTTTGGCAATGACAAGATTCTGCTACGCGGGGGCTCGATTGGCGGCAATATCAGCACCAGTGGCGGCCAAGACCGCATTACCATCAGTGGTGGTTCGCTAAAGGGCAATGTACTCGCCAGCGCCGGCAACGACACCTTCACGTGGTCCGGCGGCAGCATCGGCGGCCGGGTCGATATGGGTATTGGCGATGACTCGGCGACAATCGACAGCCTCAATGGCAAGGCCTTGAACATCAGCATCGACGGCGGCGCTGGCAATGACACCCTGGTGTTCAAGCGCAGCCAGGTGACGCGCGGGGCGTTGTACGCCAACTGGGAATCCGTGGCGTTGACCAACGCCAGCCGATTCACCCTTGACGACACCCTCACCTTGGGCGACCTAGGCACCGACACGCTCCCCGCGACCGGTACAGGCAGCTTCAAAATCGATGCGAGCAGCGCGCTGATCGCACGCCAAGGCAGCATCGTGAGTATCCAGAACGGGAACAAGGTGTCGGTCGAAAACGCCGGCACGATAGACCTGTCACGGGGCAACGATGCCCAGGGGCGCCTGAGCATTCAAGGCGATTACACCGGCAACAACGGCACCCTGCGCGTGAACAGCGTGCTGGCCGGGGATGGCGCGGCCTCCGACCGCCTGGTCGTCAGCCGCGGGGTTATCGCTGGCCGCACTGGCCTGCTGGTCAATAACCTGGGTGGTGCAGGCGCGCTGACCACACAAAACGGTATCCAAGTGGTCGAAGCCCGCGACGGCGCGACCAGCAGGAACGACGCTTTCGTCCAGACCCAGACGCTTTCGGTCGGTGCCTATGACTATCGCTTGTTCAAGGGTGGCGTGACGGCCGGCAGCGAAAACAGCTGGTACCTGCGCTCTAACGTGGTCGCCCCGCCCGCTCCGGCCCCTGCACCGCAACCGGGGGAGCCACCCGTGATCGAACCGGCAGCGACCCCGCCTGTGGTTGCGGCGGCGCCCGGGCAAGCTGAGCTGCCTGCGCCCGTGCAGGGCAAGCCCTTGGCGCTGTACCGCCCCGAGGTCCCGGTGTACGCCGCTGCCCCCAGAGGCGCCGCGATCATCGCCCGCCAAGCCTTGGGTACCTTTCACCAGCGCCAGGGCGATCAGCAGTTGCTTACCGGCCAAGGCGGGCTCCCCGCCAGCTGGGGCCAGGCCTACGGCGGCACGCTGCGCCAGCAATGGACAGGCACGGTCAGCCCCAGCCTGGACGGCGACCTGTATGGCTTCAAGGTCGGCCAGGACGTGTATGCCAAGGTCAATGACAGCGGCTATCGCCAACAGGTCGGCGTGTATGTCAGCCACAGTCGCCTGGACGCCGACGTCAAAGGGTTTGCCCTGGCCGTACAAGACCGCAGCGTCGGTGACCTGAAGCTCGATGGCGACAGCGTCGGCGCTTACTGGACACTGGTCGGGCCGCAGCGCGGGTACCTCGATGCCGTACTGCAGTACACCGCCCTGGATGGCCGGGCGCGCTCGCACCGTGGTGACAAATTGAACATCAATGGCCATGCCTGGACAGCGTCGCTGGAGTCCGGCTACCCCATAGTCCTGTCGCAACGCTGGGCCGTGGAGCCGCAAGCCCAGTTGATCGCCCAGAAGGTCTCGCTGGACACCGCCCGTGACAGCGTCTCGCGCGTCAGCCATGACGCCCAGGTTGAACTGACCGCGCGCTTGGGTGCGCGCCTTGAAGGCACCTTCACGGGCACCCGTGGACGCCTGCTGCAACCCTATGCGCAGGTCAACTTGTGGCACGGCGACGGTGGCCGCGACACGCTGACGTTCGATGACCTCGACACGATCAAGACCGACTACCGCTACACCTCGGTGCAACTTGAAAGCGGTGTGGTCGCGCAAGTGAGTGAAGCGCTTAGCCTGCACGGCGGCGTGCAGTACAGCGCCAACCTGGACAGCCGCCAGCAGGAAGCCAGCGGCGTGAACCTGGGTGTGCGCTGGCAGTTCTAGCGGCGCGCTGCCAGCAGACCGAGGCCAGCGCAGCCCAGCAAGGAGGCGCTGACCCGGTTGAACATCCGACGCGGCCCAGGCTGGCTGAACCAGCGCTGCATATAGGCGCCAAGGCCCGCATAGATGGCGATGGCGGCCCACTCCAGCAGCAGGAACAGCACCCCCAGCCACAGGAACTGCTCACTGACCGGGGTAGCACCACCGACCGAAACGAACTGCGGCAGGAAGGCCGTGAAGATCAGGATCGCCTTCGGGTTGCCCGCTGCCACCCAGAACTCTTGCCGCGCCAGGCGCCAGGTGCCGCGTGGGTGATCACCCGCCACCACGGCTTCACCAACAGGGGCCCGCCACAACTGCCAGGCAATGTAGAACAGGTAGGCAGCACCAATCACCTTGATGGCGAGGAACAGGTATTCACTGGTATGCAGCACCACCGCCAGGCCCATGGCCGCCAGCGCAATCATGCCGCTGAAAGCAACAATGCGCCCGCCACCGGCCACGCAGGCCGTGCGCAGGCCGTAGCGGCTGGCATTGTGCAACGACAGCAGGTTGTTGGGCCCGGGCGCCATGTTGAGGGCGAAGCACGCGGGGATGAACAGCAGCAAACTGGCAAGATCCATTATTATTGTCCTCTGACATCAAGCGCTTATTTCGACCGCAGACGCGCACAGGGTCAAGTTACAGCCAGCCGAAAAAACTGTACGGGTCCCCTGCTACTGGTAAGCTTTTGCTCCTGTCGAGGACCCTTTTCATGCCCCGCTCACAAGCCCGCGTCTGGCGCGATACTGCCCTGCCCTTCGTCGAAAGCCGCCGCGCCTGCCATAGCCGCGCCTGCTACAAGGCGCATAGCCATCCGACCTTTTCCATGGGCGCAGTGGATGCCGGCTTCAGCCTGTTTACCGGCGCAAGCGGTGGTCAGCAACGCCTGACACCCGGCACCTTGGTGATGGTCCCGGCAAAGCGTGTGCATGCATGCAATCCGGCGCCAGGCCAGGCCTGGAGCTACCAGATGCTGCACGTAGATGCCGATTGGCTGTCGCAACTGCGCCTGGAGTCTGGGCTGAGCGGTGCGCAGGCGGGTGAACCAGCACGTATCAGCCATGTGCCCGCCTTGTACGGCCAGTTCTGCGCGCTGAATGCCTTGCTGTTCTCCAGTGCGAGCAACGGCGAGAAAGAGGCGGCGCTGATTGCCTTCATGGGGGACCAGGACTTCTGCGCGCACCCGACGCTGGAGGCGGCACCGGCGCTGGGCGCCTCCCTGCTCAGTGGCCTGGTCGAACGGATCGAGGCTGAGGACCCTGCGCAACTGAGCCTGACGTTGCTGGCCCAGGAAGCGGGATTGGGGCGTTATCAACTGATTCGGGCGTTTCGCGCAGCGACCGGCCTGACGCCCCATGCCTACCTGCTCAATGCCAGGGTCAATCGCAGCCGGCTTCTGTTGAACCAGGGCCTGGCGCTGGCAGAGGTCGCCTACCAGCTTGGGTTTGCCGACCAAAGCCACTTTCAGCGGGTGTTCAAGGCGCACGTGGGCGTGACGCCCGGGCAATACCGAGGCCATTGAGGCCCCGCGCAATAATCTTCAATACGGGCTCCAGGCTCGACGCCAGACTGCGGCTTTCCCTTGCCGGAGTCCTCCCGCCCATGGAGCAGTTCCTGATCGTCGCCCTCGCCCACTTCCTAGCCCTGCTGTCACCCGGCCCGGACTTTTTCCTGGTTGCCCGCACCTCCATCAGTGGCGGTTGGCGCACCGCCAGCGGCGCGTGCCTGGGTATCGCGTTGGCCAATGGCGCCTTCATCGCCATGGCCTTTACCGGCCTGTCGATTTTGCGCGAAGGCAGCACGTTGTTCATTGCTTTGCAGCTGGCCGGTGCGGCCTACCTCTTGTACATCGGCACACAATTCTTGCGCTACGCCGGGCATTCCAACCTGGCCGCAGTGGCCGGCAATGGCGCTGTACCAGGTGGGTGGCGCAGCCTGGCGATGGGCTTTTTGTCGGGCATTCTCAACCCCAAAAACGCGCTGTTCTACGCCAGCCTCGCCAGCATGGTCGCCAGCAGCAGTGTCGGCTGGAAGGTGGTGTATGCGGGCTGGATGTTCTGCATCGTGCTGCTCTGGGACCTGCTGGTCGCCGTGGCCATCGGCAACCAGCGCGTGTTGCAGCGCTTCGCCCGCGCCTTGCCCTGGCTGGAGCGGGCTTCGGGGGTCATGCTGATGGTGTTGGCCGGGGCGTTGCTTGTGCACCTTGCGCGGGGCTGACCAGTTCAAGGGTGGCCAGGTCGAGCAGGCTGAAATGGCCGCTGGCCCAGCCGCCGGTGTCCAGGTGCCAGACATTGCCCAGCTGTTTGACCTGCAGCACCGGTGTATGCCCGACCAACAAGGCACGGATGCCGTGCACAGGCCGGGTGTCGCCCTCCTTCAGCCGGCGCCGCGACCATTGGCAGACTTCGCGTACCTCGGGGTCGTCATCCAGTTCCAACCAGCTACGTAACACGGGCCAATCGGCGAAGGGGCTGTCGGCATGCAACAGACCGATCAGGCCCGCTGCACTTTCAACTTCCATACCGATCGGCAATTGCTCGAAGCGTTCGGCAAAGCGCCGCTGCTCAGCCTTGGGCAGCTCAAGAAACCAGCCACCACCGGCGGCGTGGTACATCTCCAGGTCGAGCCGGCCACCGCGCAGGTAGGTAACCGCCAGCGCCTCATGGTTACCCTGCACGGCATGAAACCAGGGCAGGTCTAGCCATGCCAGCGCCGCGTGGCTGAGCGGACCGCGGTCGACCAGGTCACCGACGCTGAACAGGCGGTCCACTGCGGGGTTGAACCCAACCGCTTGCAGGCACCGAACAAGGCGCCCGAAGTGCCCGTGGATATCACCCACCGCCAGGTCTCGACCCAGGGGGTTGGCGGCTACCCGCCGAAACCGACTCATTACAAACTTCCTCTGCGGGTGCTGTCATGGCAGGCGTAGAATAAAAGGACACGTCTTTCACCTTGGAGGTGCATCATGCGTACCGCCCTCGTGTGTGCCGTGCTCGTGGCGCTGTCATTGAACAGCATGGCACAAGGTGCTCCGGCTGCGCAGGTCGAGGTGCGATTCGACCATCCCGAAAAATTTCGCGATGCCAGCCTCGACAGTGCCGGCTACGAACGGGGTGCCGATGCCTATGTCATGAAGGCCCTGACCGAGTACCTGCAGAAGCTCGGCCAGCGTTACTTGCAAGCAGACCAGCAGCTGGTTATCGACATCCGTGACATCGACCTGGCCGGGCGCTTCGAGCCTTGGCACAGCAATGCCTACGATGTGCGCTTCATGCGCGAAATCACCTGGCCGACCATCGACCTCAGCTACACCCTCAGCCAGCCCGGCAAACCTGCCCAGCAAGCGCAGGAACGGGTCAGCGACAAGATGTACCTCAGCCGCCCGGGGCGCGTGACCAGCAGCAGCGACCGCCTGTATGCCGAAAAGGCCATGCTGAACGACTGGTTCCGCCAACGCTTCGCACCGTACGCGGCTTCCTGAAAAACCCTTCACTGGTACAGGTGTTGCGGCCAGGCGTATGCTCGGCCCTTGACTCGTACCAGGGAAGGAGCTGTTGATGAAGATCTGCGCCGTGCAACTGGCGTCGCTCAAAGGCGATATTCAGGGCAACCTTGCGCGTCACCTGTATTGCATCGAGCAGGCTGCGGCGCTGGGTGCTGAGCTGGTGGTGTTTCCTGAACTGTCACTGACCGGCTATGAGCCGACCTTGGCCCGCGAGCTCGCCCTGCCGTTATCCTCCCCACGGCTGGAGCCACTGCAGGCACTGTGCGACCAACATGCTCTCACAGTCGCCGTGGGCCTGCCCTTGCCAACGCCTGACGGCATTCGCATCGGCATGCCGATCCTGAGCCCAGGCATGCCCCGCCAGGCGTATGCCAAACGGTGCCTGCACGGCGATGAACTGCCCTACTTCGCCGCAGGCGATCAACCGTTGGTACTCGAGGTGGCCAAACACCGGGTAGCGCCAGCCATCTGCTACGAGTCGATGTTCATCGAACATGCTGCAGAGGCGCGGGCACAGGGTGCGCAGGTGTACCTGGCCAGTGTGGCGAAAACGGCCAAGGGCATTGGTGAGGGCTACGAGCATTACCCGGAGGTCGCTCGCACGCTGGGCCTTACCGTCTTGTTGGCCAACTGCGTGGGGCCTGCCGATACGTTCATCGGCGCAGGTGGGTCTGCGGCCTGGGATAGCCAGGGTCGGCTGCTGGCCAGCCTGGATGACACCTGCGAAGGGCTGATTCTGCTGGATACCACCCACTCCAGCGCGACCGCTGTGCCACTGAGGGTGCTGACTGCGTGAAGTATCTGTTGTTGACGCTGGCGAGCTACGCATCCACGCATTACCTGGTCGGGCTGTTGATCCAGGGTCAATTGGCCGAAATCGCCGAAGGCCTGCGCCATCGACCGGGTGCGCCCACCCCTGGCGAATACTTGCGAGAGGTCCGGCCCCATGCACGGCGGGCCCACAGGCAGTACACCTTGATGGCCGGATCAGCGCTGGCGCTGGTGGCCTGCCTGGTCGCCAGCTGGATCCTTTAGGTTTGCCTGACTCAGAGCGCCAATGCCAGGCTTTCTCTGCCTTCCAGCGCCAGCAGGTATTGCTTCGCCTGAAGCCCTCCGGCAAAGCCGGTGAGGTTGCCTGAAGCACCAATTACCCGGTGGCACGGCGCAATGATGGAGATCGGGTTACGGCCATTGGCCGCGCCTACTGCACGGACTGCGCTGGGGTTGCCGATCTGCCGGGCAATGTCGCCGTAACTGCGGGTTTCACCGAAAGGGATGGTCAGCAATGCAGCCCACACCTCGCGCTGAAACGGCGTACCGACAAAATCCAACGCTAGGTCAAAGCGTCGCCGCGTGCCGGCAAAGTACTCGCCCAGCTGGCGGGCGGTGTCCAGCAGGACTGGGCACCGGTCATCTCGGTGGAGCTCACCGAGCCGCACGCGGTTTTCCCGCTCCTCTTCCCAGAGCACGGCTGCCAGCCGATCGCCGCGGGCGACCAGCGTCAGCGTGCCAACGGGGGATTGCATGAAGGTGAAGGCGCTGGACATTGGGGGCTCCTGCAGGGTGCGAGATGGTCAGCGCACTCTACGCAGACGCAAGGCCACACGCACCCGCTTTCTTGCTCAACCAATCCCACAGCCGGCAATCCGCCTGGCTTCTGACAGGTTGACCTTGGGGATCAGTTCGGCCGGGATGCGCGACGCCGCCGACAGGTTGTAGACGTGAAAATGATCATTGACCACTTGCCGCGCCATCAATGTCAGTGACGGCAGGATGCGGCTGTCCCAATGCTGGTCCAGGCCGCACGGTGAATGTTGCCCTTCTTCGGTCTCGTAGAAGCGCCCCACCGTCTGGTCAAGGTCGACCCCCACCAGCAGCACCTCTTCGAACCCCAGGTGATAAGCCAGTTGCAGCGCCACGTAGGCGACTGTGCGGGCATCGAAAAAACCCTGCGACAAGTCTTTGCTGAAGGCGATCGACCGTGCCCGTTTGCTCCACAGTGCGCGGCTGCAGACGCAACTGTCACCGTGCCCGCGCACACCGTCGAGCAGGCCGGGTGTGTGCGCCTTGTGCAAGGCATAGCATTCGCTGGCAGCTGGTATGTCGGCACCCTCGAATTGCTCTGGCCACAGCGCGAGCCGTTGGCTGTCACTCAGGGCGGTGGCAAATAGATCAGGTTGCTGCAGGCCGAAGCTTTTGTCGGTGCACACGTAGAAAAACGGTTTCACGCCATGCTCTGCTGTCATGGCGACTGAACCGTTCATGGCAATGATGGGCAGGTGGGCAAAATCAGCCAGCGGGAAATGCCTGGCTGAAGCACCCGAGGCCAGAATCACCACGGGGCCTTGCTGGGTATTGCGACACGCCTCGAAACTGGAGAACGCCCCGCGTTCAGCACTGGGCTGCGACGGAAGTGTGTTCATCGTTTGCTACTTTGGACTGGACAGTACAAAACACGATACCGGTCCTTGTATGCACAACGGACGCTTTTACAAAAACCTTACACAAAGCGACTGCTGGGTCTAAATCTGTCCAAAAGTGGAAGTAATGACAGCGCCCTTCTCCACATAAGCGCAGTGTTTCTACAGACCCGTACTCCCGGTCGTTGTTCACCCGCCTGCAGGTCTGGCAGGCGCTTTGCCCCCATTGCACCGACGAACGGGCGTACTGGAAGCGGTGTCACGCACCGGGCTATTCGTCGCTTGCCCATGAGCCTGCTTGATGGTTACCAACTGCCCGACTAATACTTAGGTCTCTGCCTGGGGAGGCACGAAACATGCAACCAAGATTCGTTATCGTTCCGGCGGTACCCATCGAAAAGGAGTCTTTCCGCGTCGGTAGCCGTTACTACGCAGCCACCGTATGCGGCGGGTTCGACATTTACGACAACCTGGCGAAGGAGCGGCTCAAACCCAGTTACCCGAACAGGACCGATGCAGAAGTGCAATGCCAGCGGATGAACACAAAACTCGAAGCACGGTGAGGGGAAGTCGCCGAAGCGGGTGCGCTCAAATGACGTGTGAAGTACTTGCGGCCTCACCTCATGACCCTGGCCCGATTAATACCAGTCAGTTACGGCCAAGGGGGCCGCTGCGCGGCCCATCGCAGCCCCATTCACCGCCGATGACGCTTAACTGACTGGCAAGCCAGCTACCAACATTGGCGGTATGGGCGGCTCAGGTTACTGAGCTCATTCCAGGCACTCTCTTGCAGCCTGGCGCAGTTTGTCGCCCGAAAGGAAGCTGCCTTTGTAGAACGTGGCGCGGCTGCCGTCGCGCGACTCAACCACCTCGAGGACATCGTCAGAGGCCACTGCGCTTGGCGCGGTCAATCGATAGCCGTGGGCGATCGATTTCTGGTTGGCGAGGGGCGCCAGTGCTTGCCACTTGGGCATTACACAGGCGGCATATTGTGCCGGGGTTTTGGAGGTCAGCTTACTGGCTGTGGGGTTACCCGGTGTTGCGCAACCGGCAAGGCTGGCAGTCAACAAGGTGCAAACAAAGATACGAAATGTAGGCATTTGCAATTGACCATTAGGGATACGGGGCATTCTACCCAGCGTTGCAACTTGGTTCCAATCAACCAAGGTCGTGGTGCATTTTGCTTATGAGTGAACATTCTATTGAAGTTTCACTAAAGCGGGCACCTGTTAATTCTGCTAGTAGCCAAAGCCGTGAAGCGGGTAGAGAGTGGCCGTGCGGATACACATTATCTTGAAGCACCACAAGGAGCGCTCCACATGCCACCCACTCGCACGCTTTTTTTCTACCAGAGTGATAACCTGAGCACAGTGAAAACAGGTGAAGAAAGCCGCGGTATCTTTCGGGGTGTAGCAAACATCGCGCATGCAGAACTGCACACTGACAATGCACAAAGTGCCTTGTTGGCAACGGACGATAAAGGTTCAGTCTTGCAGGTGCAAAGTAACGAAGGCGGCAAGTCGGACACAGACCAGCCTTAGCATGAAAAGCTTCACTTGCATGTCCACTTGCTGGTTGTGTCATGATGCGCTGAACAGGTACTACCGTGCAGGATGCCCATGCCTCAGTTTGATTGGCTCGCGAACCACATGAACCATTGCAACGCCTTCGCTCAGTGGATTCATCAGCAATTCACGTATGAGTTCGACGGCATCGACCTCTCGCGATGGCAGCACGAGTTCGCAGAAGGCCAGGGCAATGGTGACTGGCAATGCCTGATTGCCCTGGAGCAAGGCCAGTTGTTGGGCGGAGCCGCTCTAGCAGCCCAAGACCTGCCTTCCCGTCCGGACCTCGGCCCTTGGCTTGCCTGCGTGTTCGTTGACCCGACAGCCAGAGGAGCCGGTATCGCCGAGGACCTGATTGAGCGCCTATGTGCCCATGCGCGCACTGCCGGCCTCGAAACCTTGTACCTGCACACCCATGATAAACAGGCTTACTATGCCAAGCGTGGCTGGACGGTGATTGAGCAGTTCGAAGCGTGGGGCAACCTGCAGTGGCTGATGTCACGCACGCTTCGCTGAACAGCCGGACAGGGTTGTAGACGCACACTTCAAGGAACGCACTCACGCTCATGGAACCGCTTCATACCATCAAAGCCGATCTCGTCAAAACCGCCGACCACCTGAATGAACTCAGCAAAGCCATGACCGGGCACGCCAAGTTCATGGAAGCGCGGGCGACCTCAGACAGCGAGATCGATGTACGCGCTCATATCAAGTCCATCGATGGGGTTGCCAGTGAGTTGAGGTCCGTCGCAGCAAAGATCAAGGATGAGACCTGACCCACGCCCAACCCACGGCAACCTTCAGAGCTCGCTACTTAGCGCAGGCGAACTGTTCGGTCACGGGAATCGCATCGCTTGCTATCCGCCGCGCCCTGCCCACGCCCCACGCCAAGGCACGGGTCATCGACTCGCCTGGACGCGAATCGAATGCTTCTTCGTGAATGGCCATGCCACTGGGGGCATAAACCCCGATGAACATCTGCGTATTGCCTGTTCGCGACAGTCGCACCTGGACATCGATGTAGCTGCCGTCACTTAACGTTTCGTCGTGAGTCCGATGGTGAAGCGTTGGGTCAGCCCAGCCCCAGAAAACGTCGCCGCGAATCCGCATGTCGCCCCTCCTACGACTTTAGTTGTATACCTAAAGCCACCATAGCCAAAGGCAAACGGCGCGCAACTGTACTCAGTCGAAATGTGAGCTGAATCGGACAACTGGCAATCACCTGTAAACAAAGCGTTATTCGTTTGTCTGCGCAGGCCATCACGTCGTGCCAAATCAAGCACCGACAGTCGACGCCAGAGGTCGCTTGCACGGTGAATTTATGGCAATCTGCCGCGAAATCAAAAACGCAAAATCATGGAAACTAAATTTCAAGAGCACGCTAATGCCAGAAATTTCAGCAGATAACGCCAGCCTTATTCACAGCATTGCTACAACAACCGCCATCATTGCCGCCTTAGTCTCGGCCTGCGCGGTCATCCTGGCGCACCTGACGTCCGAGGTGCAAAGTAGCGAGTCAGACAGGTCCATGGCCGAGGCCAGCCAACTGATCGCCACAGCTAACCAGTCCGCCGCCCAGTCCCAGTTGAAAATCGAAGAGCTCCTGCAACAGAACGCGGCGTTGACGGCACAACTGGACGCCGCGAAAAAAGAGCGCCAGGCCATTGAACATCGCCTGCGGCCCAGAAAGCTGACAGCGCAGGCACAGGCCGCGTTCCAGGCATTGGCGGCAGCGCTCGCCAAAGACAAAGTAGCCCCAACCGTACTGCTCAATATCGTCAGAAACGACGACGAAGCGTTGGCGTTCTCCAAGCAGATCGCCGTTGCCCTGACCAAAGCGGGCGTGCGGGTACAAATAAAGCAGTTGATGCTCACCAAAGAGGCCACGGGCGTTCAGGCAGTGCTGTATGACAGCCCGGGAAGCCAGCAAATCGAACGTGCGCTGAGGGCCGCTAATTTTGCAACGGACATCAGTCGATCGTCGCAAACACCGAAGATCAATATTGATGATGACGACAAGCCTGCTATTAGTGCGTTTATCAACGTGTTTCCAAAAGAGATGTCGTTAACGGACACTGCAGCGCCGCACGCAGACTAAAACTAACGATCATGACTGGCCACCCATCCAGCATGGACGCAAAGCCAGTAACTAACACGCCCGGCTCCGTAGTAGCGTTGCGCATTCTACGAACTTCCAGGTCCGTTAACCGCAAGCCCACGGACCTGGGCGATTCAGACCAGGAGGTCCAATGCGTGTTGAGGTGATAGACCAAGCGGCGATAGATTCGGCGCTGATTGCGTTTGCCCGCTATAAAATCGGAGAAACAAAAATCTTCGACCTAGAGCGTGCAATGAGCTTTGAAGTGGGTGAGGCTTTGTCCAAGAGCGGACTGGTGAGGTTCACCATTACACAGTCAGTGTCCGGGCGCTACCGCATCAGCGATGAAGGCGAAAACGCCATCACGGACGCTGGGCGGGCGCGCCTTAAGGTGATCCGAGGGTAAGCCCGCTTTCATTACTCAGAACAGCCAGCCTAACCAAATAGATTAGGCGCCGCCCGCCAGCACCTCAGCATTTATCGTGAAGCTCGGCGGGCCAAGCGCTGAAAAAGCCATTCATTCCAGGCCCCCCACGTAGCGCCAGAGAGTGCCCCAATACTCGATCAGCCCAAGGATCTTTACAACACTTGAAGGGCGTCAGTTCACTTCACGTGGATGTCTCTTAGCGCTGTGATCATTCTGTTTGGATAGATTACAACCGCGCAATCTAAACATCAGCATAAGAGCAATTACGAACGCACACCCATTACAACCTGAAGACAGTAGGAAGTAATTATATACAATTAAAACAATCAAGCGCTTGATGCAGATCAAAACCACACTACGCTAAGGAGGCTATGAAAAACATCGCTTCTAATTTTCAAGGAGAAGAAAATGCCAGCACAAAGTTTGGTTCTTGCTCGCAATGATTTCGAGAGCATAATCGATGACATGGCCGCTCACTTTAAAAGCGACAGCAGGGCTCAGAGTTACAGCACTGAGTCAAAAGTACTGAATGAATTGTATGGCGGCTTGGAGCCTGTGTCACTGGCCGTTAGCTCGCTGAGCGACAGTGGTAACGATCAAGTAATCAGCAAGTTTACGGGGGATTGCAAGGCCGATCTGAATACTGACAGCGCTGCCTTCCACAGCAAGACGTCGGACTATACGACTGCGCTGCAGTCCTCGCAGAACCAGGATGAATTTAGCCGAAGAATTGATGAAATGGCTGACAAAGCCAAAAGGGATAATGCCTCGGCCATTGACCGCTGGCGCGAAAAAGCCAAGCAGATCAACAAGGAAAACCCTGGGGCCGGCAATGCTATTCTTATCGCTTTCGAAAGCGTGTGCGCGTTGGCCAACAAAGTGTACAGTGCAATTGTTGATTTCTTCACCTCCATCGTCCAAAGCGTTGTTAAGTGGTTAGCTAACGCTTGGTCTTCGATTAAAAACTTCTTCTCTGATGTTTCGCACTTAATTTCAGGTTGGTTCTAGTTATCTACCGTTTGCCCTCGCGTATTTTTACGCGAGGGCAAACCTTTGCAAAATAGGCGGCCGTACCGCTTCTCAGGTAAACACGTTAAAAAAAGGCACCGGTGCTCTCCATCATCACCGGGCAGCCTACTCGACGAGCGGGCCCTTAACGCCATCAAGCAAGCCCTGCAGTTAGCAACGCTCCAAACGCATGGCGTGCAAGTCCGTGCCCCCTGCCAGACCTTTCGTGGTCCAACCAAGCAAAGGTGGGCTGTGGAGCTGCGATCCAAGTGTTACAATCCGCCCATTCAAATCAGCGCTCAAGCGCTGGACATCCGTGATCGCCGTCAGTACGACACCCGCCACACCTACGCAACCCTGTGCCTGATGCCTGGGATGAACCCTGCGTTCATCGCGAATCAGCTCGGCCATAGCGTTGAGATGTTGCTCTCTACCTACGCGAAATGGATCAGCTCCTCCTCGGACTGGAGGGAGCTGGAGAAGCTGCCGCCCCGCGTCGAATTGGCCCAAAATTGGCCCAAAACTGACACGAGGGCCTAAATACACCTCTGGAACCCCCGCAGGACAAGCACTTGATTTCTACCGCCAACATCACCATGCAGTTCGGCTCCAAGCCGCTGTTTGAAAACGTTTCCGTCAAATTCAACAACGGCAACCGCTACGGCCTCATCGGCGCCAACGGTTGCGGTAAGTCGACCTTCATGAAGATCCTCGGTGGCGACCTTGAGCCGTCCGGTGGCCAGGTCATGCTCGAGCCGAACACCCGCCTCGGCAAGCTGCGCCAGGACCAGTTCGCCTACGAGGAATTCACCGTGATCGATACGGTGATCATGGGCCACGGCCAGCTGTGGAAGGTCAAAGCCGAGCGCGATCGTATCTACTCGCTGCCAGAAATGACCGAGGAAGACGGCATGGCCGTCGCCGAGCTGGAAACCGAATTCGCCGAGATGGACGGTTACACCGCCGAATCGCGCGCCGGTGAACTGCTGTTGGGCCTGGGTATCCCGCTGGACCAGCACTTCGGCCCGATGAGCGAAGTGGCGCCGGGCTGGAAGCTGCGTGTGCTGCTGGCCCAGGCGTTGTTCTCGGACCCGGACGTGCTGCTGCTCGACGAACCGACCAACCACCTGGACATCAACACCATCCGCTGGCTGGAAACGATCCTCACGGCGCGCAACAGCACCATGATCATCATTTCCCACGACCGGCACTTCCTCAACAGCGTCTGCACTCACATGGCCGACCTGGACTACGGTGAGCTGCGCCTGTTCCCAGGCAACTACGACGAGTACATGACCGCCGCGACCCAGTCGCGCGAGCAGTTGCTGTCGGACAACGCCAAGAAGAAAGCCCAGATCGCCGAACTGCAGACCTTCGTCAGCCGCTTCTCGGCCAACGCCTCCAAGGCCAAGCAGGCCACCTCGCGCGCCAAGCAGATCGACAAGATCCAGCTGGCCGAGGTCAAGCCGTCGAGCCGGGTCAGCCCGTTCATCCGCTTCGAGCAGACCAAGAAGCTGCACCGTCAGGCCGTCGTGGTCGAGAAAATGGCCAAGGCCTTCGACGACAAGGTTCTGTTCAAGAACTTCGACATCACTGTCGAAGCTGGCGAGCGCGTCGCGATCATCGGCCCCAACGGTATCGGCAAGACCACCCTGCTGCGCACCCTGGTTGGCGAAATGACGCCGGATGCGGGCTCGGTGAAGTGGACCGACAGCGCCGAAGTGGGCTACTACGCCCAGGACCACGCCCACGACTTCGAGGACGACCTGAGCCTGTTCGACTGGATGGGCCAGTGGACCTCCGGTGAGCAGGTGATTCGCGGCACCCTCGGGCGCATGCTGTTCTCCAACGACGAGATCCTCAAGTCGGTGAAGGTGATTTCCGGTGGTGAGCAAGGCCGCATGCTGTTCGGCAAGCTGATCCTGCAAAAACCGAACGTGCTGGTGATGGACGAACCGACCAACCACCTGGACATGGAATCGATCGAAGCACTGAACCTGGCGCTGGAAAACTACCCAGGCACGCTGCTGTTCGTCAGCCATGACCGTGAGTTCGTGTCCTCGCTGGCCACCCGCATCATTGAGCTGTCGCCGGACGGTGTCGTGGACTTCAGCGGCACCTATGACGACTACCTGCGTAGCCAGGGCGTCGTGGTCTGATGTAGTGCGCTCCGCCTGGTCGCGTTGAGTCGACCAGGCGGATCCCATGAAGGGGCATTCACCCGGAATAATTCGTTAGCCTGCTTTCATTTCCTTCGCGCAACGGCCATGATGAAACAACGCCCAACCGCCCGCCCGCGAAAGAGCCCATGACCGCGCAACAGTCCGCCCCCGCCAGCAATACCTCCAATATCACCCTGCAGATCCTGTCGATCGTCTTCTACACGTTCATTGCCTTCCTCTGCATCGGCCTGCCGATTGCGGTGTTGCCCAGCTATGTGCATGACCAGTTGGGCTTCGGCGCGGTTGTCGCCGGGGTGACGATTGGCCTGCAATACCTGGCCACCCTGCTGAGCCGCCCCTTTGCCGGGCGGGTGGCGGACACGCTGGGCGGCAAGCAAGCGATTCGTTTCGGCTTGCTCGGCATTGCCAGTTGCGGGGTGCTGACGCTGTTGTCGGCCTGGACCCTGAGCGTGCCGTTACTGAGCCTGGCGCTATTGCTGGGCGGGCGCCTGCTGCTGGGCATCGCCCAAGGGCTGATCGGCGTGGCCACCTTGAGCTGGGGCATCAGCCAGGTTGGACCGGAGCACACCGCCCGGGTGATCTCGTGGAACGGTATCGCGTCTTACGGCGCCATCGCCATTGGTGCACCGGTCGGTGTGCTGGCGGTGGATGGCCTGGACTTCAGCGTGCTGGGGCCAACCTTGCTGGTGCTGGCGCTGCTGGCCATGCTGGTGCTGCGCAAACGCCCGGACGTGGTGGTGGTACGGGGCGAACGGCTGCCCTTCTGGTCTGCCTTCGGCCGCGTTGCGCCCTGTGGCCTGGGGCTGACATTGGCGTCGATCGGCTATGGCACGCTGACCACGTTCGTCACCCTCTATTACCTGGAACGCGGCTGGGCCGGTGCAGCCTGGTGCCTGAGCGCCTTCGGCGTGTGCTTTATCATTTCGCGGCTGTTGTTCGTCAATGCGGTCAACCGGTTTGGCGGCTACAACGTGGCAGTGGTGTGCATGGCCACCGAGGTGATTGGCCTGGGGCTGCTGTGGCTGGCACCCTCGCCGCCTTGGGCGTTGGCAGGTGCCGGGCTCACTGGGTTCGGCTTGTCGCTGGTGTACCCGGCACTGGGCGTAGAGGCCATCAAGCAGGTGCCTAGCAGCAGCCGCGGCGCTGGGTTGGGGGCTTACGCGGTGTTTTTCGACATGGCCTTGGCCATCGCCGGCCCGGTGATGGGCGCGGTGGCAGTGCACCTGGGCTATGCCTCTATCTTCTGCGTTGCCGCCCTGCTCGCCTTGGCAGGCGTCGGCTTAACGCTGCTTCTGGCGCGGCGAAGCCGACGCAGCTGAGCGCTCATCCGGTAGCGGTGCGCTGAGGGCCTGGCTGAAGAACGCTGCGGTGTCGCGTTGCAACGAGTGATGAATATGGCGGCGGTCAACGCCTTCGGCATCCTTGCACAGCGCCGGCATGCGGGCGTGTTGTTCTTCGTCGCAGCGCGCCATGAACACGAAATGCCCTGCGCCGGCCAGCAGACGGTAATCCGGCGTGACTGGCAGCTTGCGTGCTAACGCTTCGGCATTGCGGTCCACAGCCACCAGTTGGTCGCGGTCGCCGCTGTAGATCAGCACCGGGATGTGCACACTGGCCAGCGCATGGCGGCCAAACAGCAGGCTCAGCGGCGCCATCAGCATCGCCGCGCCCACCCGTGAATCGGCCTTCGGTGCCAGCTCGCTACGGTCGGCAATCAGCACGCCATGGGTCTTGCAGGCGTCGCCATCGCTAGGGCGCTCGAGGCAGTACTGGCGCAGGCGGTCCAGGTCGGGTTGCGCACCCGAGACGATCAGCGCCGTTTCGCCCCCGGCCGAATAGCCGATGACACCTACCTTGCCATCATTCAGGTAGGGCCCAAGCAGCGCGTCGTCACGGGCAGCCGTGATCGCGGCGCTGACTTGCAGCGGCCGGCCATACAGGTTGCTCAAGGTACCCAGGCGACTGTGATCGCGGGCGTTGTCCCCCGGGTGCACCACCGCCACGACCACAAAACCCTGCCGTGCCAGCGCAGTAGCCAAGTAATGCAAGGCCAGCGGGCTGCCGGTATTGCCGTGGGAGAGCACCAGTAAAGGGAACTGCCCCACGGCCACCGGCGCCTCTTCGGCGACGTCGAGCGGGTAGCCGTCGATGCGCATGTTATGGGGCACACCTGTCGCCGGGTAAAACGCCAGCGCTTGCATCGGGCGATCATCGACAGGGTCGGCCAGGGTCATGTGGTGCAGGCCGGCGACCCAAGGCGCGGCGTGGGCGTGCGCCAACAGGCCGCCGAGCAGGACCAGCGCCAACACGCTACGAGGGATGTTCATCGCCAGCCGTTCCGTGCAGGGTCAGAGATAGCGCCAGCATAGAGCCGCCGACGCCAAGGGCAGATGAAAACTGGATGAAACCCTGCATGCACGCAACGCCCGCGCCCAATGCAATTGCGCTTTTCCGAGAACCCATGGCATAGATGCAGGTCAATCGCTTTACCTGACCCTTTCGCGACCTTGAAGGAGCACCCTGCATGAGCAAGCACCCTTACGCCCCACCCAAGGTCTGGCGCAATGACGCAGCCTCCGGTGGCCAGTTCGCCAGCATCAACCGCCCGGTAGCCGGCCCGACCCATGACAAGGCGCTGCCAGTGGGCAAGCACCCCTTGCAGTTGTATTCGCTGGCCACGCCCAACGGCGTGAAGGTGAACATAGCCCTTGAAGAGCTGCTCGCCCTGGGCCACAGCGGCGCTGAATACGACGCCTGGTTGATCCGCATCGGCGAGGGTGACCAGTTTTCCAGCGGCTTCGTGCAGGTCAACCCCAACTCGAAGATCCCTGCCCTGCTCGACCGCAGTGTCGAGCCACCGGTACGGGTATTCGAGTCGGGCTCGATCCTGTTGTACCTGGCGGAAAAGTTCGGTGCGCTATTGCCCACGTCTGCCGCTGCACGTACCGAAAGCCTGAACTGGCTGTTCTGGCAGATGGGCGCGGCGCCGTACCTGGGCGGCGGCTTTGGCCACTTCTACGTGTACGCCCCGGAAAAGTTCGAATACGCCATCAACCGCTTCACCATGGAAGCCAAGCGCCAACTGGATGTGCTCGACCGCCGCCTGGCCGAAAGCCGTTATTTGGGCGGCGATGAATACAGCATCGCCGATATCGCCGTGTGGCCTTGGTATGGCGAGCTGGTGCGCGGCAATCTTTATGGCGCAGCAACGTTTCTGGCGGTGCACGAATACACCCACGTGCAGCGTTGGGCCGAAGAGATCGCCCAGCGGCCCGCCGTGCAACGTGGGTCACGGGTCAATCGCACCTGGGGCGATGAAGCCAGCCAAGTACCAGAACGGCACTCGGCGGCCGACCTGGATTGACCGTTCGGGGCCGCCTCGCGGCCCCGACAATGCTCGCCTGCATAAAACCATTTGCCCCTGCGCAAACCTGCGTCCGGCAATGCCTTCTTGTACACTCCTCGCACTAGCCCCCACCTGCAAAACTTTTTGGTGAACGCATGATCGAGGTAACCGAGGTTTCCATTGCCGAGCTGCGCGACGCACTCGAGTCGGGCCGCACGACGGCGGTCGAGCTGGTCAAGGCCTACCAGGCGCGCATCGACGCCTACGATGGCGCCGACACCGCTACCGCACTGAACGCCGTGGTGGTACGCAACCCAGACGCACTGAAGGAGGCTGAAGCCTCCGACGCCCGCCGCGCCAAGGGCCAGCCCCTGAGCCCGCTGGACGGCATCCCCTACACAGCCAAGGACAGCTACCTGGTCAAGGGCCTGACTGCGGCTTCCGGCAGCCCGGCCTTCAAAGACCTGGTCGCCCAGCGCGACGCCTTCACCATCGAGCGCCTACGCGCCGCCGGTGCTGTGTGCCTGGGCAAGACCAACATGCCGCCCATGGCCAACGGTGGCATGCAGCGTGGCGTCTATGGCCGCGCCGAAAGCCCGTACAACGCCGCCTACCTGACTGCGCCCTTCGCCTCTGGCTCGTCCAACGGTGCCGGCACCGCGACGGCCGCCAGCTTCAGTGCCTTTGGCCTGGCCGAGGAAACCTGGTCCAGTGGCCGTGGCCCTGCATCGAACAACGGCTTGTGCGCCTACACCCCTTCGCGTGGGGTGATCTCGGTGCGTGGCAACTGGCCGCTGACCCCGACCATGGACGTGGTGGTGCCTTATGCCCGCACCATGGCCGACCTGCTGGAAATCCTCGACGTGGTGGTTGCCGACGACGCCGACACACGCGGTGACCTGTGGCGCTTGCAGCCGTGGGTAACCATCCCGGCCGCCTCTTCGGTGCGCCCAGCGTCGTACCTGGACCTGGCTGTGGATGCCAGCGCGCTCAAGGGCAAACGCTTTGGCGTGCCGCGCATGTACATCAATGCCGATCCAGAAGCTGGCACCTCCGAGAAACCGGGTATCGGTGGCCCAACCGGCCAGCGCATCAACACCCGCGACAGCGTCATCGACCTGTGGCAACAAGCGCGCCAGGCGTTGGAGGCTGCAGGTGCCGAAGTGCTCGAAGTGGACTTCCCGCTGGTCTCCAACTGCGAAGGCGACCGCCCTGGCGCCCCGACCGTGTACAACCGCGGCATCGTCAGCAAGGCATTCCTCCATGACGAACTGTGGGAGCTGTCGGGCTGGGCCTTTGACGACTTCCTGCGGGCCAACGACGACCCCAAGCTCAACCGCCTGGCCGATGTCGATGGGCCGAAGATCTTCCCGCACGACCCCGGCACCCTGCCCAACCGTGAGGATGACCTGGCTGCGGGCATGGACGAATACGTCAACATGGCCAAGCGCGGCCTGAAGACCTGGGACCAGATCGAAACGCTGCCCGACGGGCTGCGCGGCCTGGAGAAAACCCGCAAGCTGGACCTGGAAGACTGGATGGACACCCTGGGCCTGGACGCGGTGCTGTTCCCCACCGTGGCCGATGTAGGGCCAGCGGATGCTGACGTCAACCCGGCTTCGGCCGACATTGCCTGGAGCAACGGCATTTGGGTGGCCAACGGCAACCTTGCGATCCGCCACCTGGGCGTACCGACCGTCACCGTGCCCATGGGTGTAATGGCTGACATCGGCATGCCGGTAGGGCTGACCTTCGCCGGCCGCGCCTATACCGACAACCACCTGTTGAGCTTCGCAGCGGCCTTCGAGGCCACTGGCTCGCGCCGCATGATTCCACCGCGTACGCCAGCACTGGGCAAGTAAACGCGCCCGTCACATCGCCATTTTCAACGTATTGTGTAAAAATGCACAAACCGTTGAATTTGGCGATGCATTCATGCCGCTCTCTCCCCCTGAAGAACGTCAGCTCACCCTCACCGTTCTCAAGGCCGCTATCCAGGCTTTGGGCAGCGTTGCCGCGCGCAACATGGAAATCCTCCTGCACGACCTTGACCACCCGGAACACTCCGTGGTGGCAATCGTCAACGGCCACCTCTCCGGCCGTGTGGTCGGCAGCCCAATCCTCGCCGCGCCGGAACAGGACCTAGGCTTCAAGGCCCTGATGCGGGCCACCGTGGAACAGCGCGGCTGTGCGCCTGTGGTCTTGCCGGATTACCCGACCACGCTCAAGGGCCGCACCCTGCGCAGCGCCACGGCCATTTTCCGCGACAGCACCGGCCACCCGTTCGCCAGCCTGTGCATCAATACCGACGTTACGGGGCTGGACGCTGCGATGAATTTTCTGCAGCAGCTACAGCCCCTGAGCGACTCGCCAGCGGTCAGCGAACCCGCCGACATGGCGCTGTTGATGAGCGAAATCATCCAGGGCGCGCTGCAACGCAGCGGCCAAGGCCGGATGACCAAGCAGGCCAAGGTCGACGCGGTGCGGGTGATGCAGGAGCGTGGCTTGTTCATCGTCAAAGGCGGCGTGGAAAAGGCTGCCAGCGCCCTTGGGGTGACCCGCTACACCGTTTACAACTACCTGGAGCAGTTGCGTGGCGAACAGCCGGCAGCGGCCCGTGAAGACTGACGCTTGGAGCTAACGATGACTTTGCATATACAGACGCCGCTGATCGAATCCCGCCCGCTTTCGCTGGCGTCAGGCTGTACCGTTTGGCTCAAGCTTGAGGCAGTGCAGCCTTGTGGCTCGTTCAAGCTGCGTGGCGTGGGCCATGCCTGCGAAGTCCACCATGCCAGGGGCGCGCGCCATTTTGTGTCGTCGTCCGGGGGCAATGCCGGGCTGGCGGTGGCGTATGCCGGCCGCAAACTGGGGGTGCCGGTGACCGTGGTGGTACCCGAGACCACCACCGAGCGCGCCAAGCAACTGCTGCGCCTTGAAGGCGCCAAGGTGGTGGTGCATGGCAGCTCCTGGCAGGAGGCCAACGAGCTGGCCCAGACCCTGCTCGGCAGCGGCGATGCGTTCATTCACCCCTTCGACGACCCATTGCTCTGGGCCGGACATGCCAGCCTGATCGACGAAGTTGCCGCGGCCGGGCTTAGGCCCGATGCGGTGGTGCTGTCGGTCGGCGGAGGCGGATTGCTCAGTGGCGTAGTCGAAGGGCTGAAACGCAATGGCTGGGATGATGTACCCGTGCTGGCGGTGGAAACTACCGGTGCCGCCTCGCTGCACGCAGCGGTGCAGGCTGGCCACCCGGTTGAACTTGAGCGCCTCGCCTCGGTGGCCACCTCCCTGGGTGCGAAGCGCGTTGCTGATCAGGCATTGGAATGCGCGCGTAACCATCCGCTGCACAACCATCTGGTCAGCGACCGTGCCGCGCTGGAAGCCTGCGAACGCTTCTTGCTCGATCATCGGGTATTGGTGGAGCCCGCGTGTGGGGCTGCATTGGCGGTAGCTTACGAAGCCGAGAAATTGGCCGAGTACAACAATGTGCTGATAGTGGTTTGCGGGGGCGCCACGGCGACACTGGCGCAGATTCAGGATTGGTTGAAGCAGGTCGATTGAGGTTGCCTGTTCCGGCCCTTTCGCGGGCAAGCCCGCTCCCACAGGAATAACTTTGCCCTGTAGGAGCAGGCTTGCCCGCGAAGGGGCCGGGGCAGTCAATCGAGCAAGGGAATGATGTTGGCGACTAACGCTTCTCCCTCTATTTCAATCACCGCCACCGTCACGGGCAATTTGAACCGTCGCGGCCCGGCGCTTCCGGGATTCAGGTACAGCAGCCCGTCCCGCCAGTCGATCAGCGGCTTGTGCGAATGCCCGGTGATCACCACCCGCACAGCCTCATCGAGCTTGGCCGGCACATCGGCGATGTCATGCACCAGGAGTGCCTGCCAGCCCCCCATGTCGAAGCGCAGTTGATCGGGCAAGTCCGCCGCCCAAGGCCATTTCAGGTCATTGTTGCCGCGCACTACCCGCACCGGCGCCAGGGCCTCCAGCACCTCCAGTACGTCCGGTTTGCCGATATCACCGGCATGCACGATCAGCGCACAACCGACCAGCGCATCCACCGCCTCTGGGCGCAATAAACCGTGGGTATCGGCGATTACGCCAATTTTCATGCCTGCGTTCCTGGTCCAATGGAGTGGAGAGAAAAACGCCCGTGAGATCAGGATAGTCACACAGGCCTGTTCTAATGAGCCTCACGCACCTGGGAAAATTCCAGCGAGCCTGACGAAAAGCGCATCTCGCCCTTTCGATCTGTAGCGAGTGAAGGCACAATGCGTGTCCTTTTTTTGGCCGGCCTTGCCGGGGGCCTTTAAATGATCAAGACGCCGTACTACCTCATCGATAAAACCAAGCTGCTGGGCAACATGGAGAAGATCGCGTATGTGCGCGAGAAGTCCGGTGCCAAGGCGCTGCTCGCCCTCAAATGTTTCGCGACCTGGTCGGTGTTCGACCTGATGCAGCAATACATGGACGGCACCACCTCTTCGTCGCTGTTCGAGCTCAAGCTCGGCCGCCAGAAATTCGCAGGCGAAACCCACGCCTACAGCGTTGCCTGGGCCGATGACGAAGTCGAGGAAATGCTCGAGAACTGCGACAAGATCATCTTCAACTCGATCGGCCAGCTGCAACGCTTCGCCGAACAGTCCGAAGGCAAGGTTCGCGGCCTGCGCGTCAACCCGCAAGTCAGCAGCTCCGACTACCTGCTCGCCGACCCGGCACGCCCGTTCAGCCGCCTCGGTGAGTGGGACCCGGAGAAGATCGAGAAGGTCATCGAGCAGATCTCCGGCTTCATGTTCCACAACAACTGTGAGAACGGTGACTTCAGCCTGTTCGACAAGATGCTCACGCACATCGAAGAGCGCTTCGGCCACCTGCTGCACAAGGTCGAGTGGGTCAGCCTCGGTGGCGGCATCCACTTCACCGGTGAAGACTATGCAGTCGATGCGTTTTGCGCGCGCCTTAAAGCCTTCTCGGAAACCTACGGCGTGCAGGTGTACCTGGAGCCGGGCGAAGCCGCCATCACCAACAGCGCCTCGCTGGAAGTGACCGTGCTCGACACCCTGTACAACGGCAAGCACCTGGCCGTGGTCGACAGCTCGATCGAAGCGCACCTGCTCGACCTGCTGATCTACCGCCTCAACGCCAAGATGGCCCCCAACGATGGCGAGCACACCTACATGGTCTGCGGCAAATCGTGCCTGGCCGGTGACATCTTCGGCGAGTACCAATTCGATCGTCCGTTGGCCATTGGCGACCGCCTGTCGTTCATCGACACGGCCGGCTACACCATGGTCAAGAAAAACTGGTTCAACGGTCTGAAAATGCCATCCATCGTGGTCAAGCAGCTCGACGGCAGTGTCGAGGTGGTGCGCGAGTTCGGTTTCGAAGACTACGTTTCCAGCCTGTCGTAAGACCGGCTTTCAGTAAGGAGCAAGGGATAAATTGAAGAAGAACGTTCTTATCATTGGTGCAGGAGGTGTCGCCAAGGTGGTGGCCCACAAGTGCGCGCAGCATAACGACGAACTCGGTCGTATTGCCATTGCGTCGCGGAACATCTCCAAATGCCAGGCCATCATCGACAGCGTCAAGGCCAAGGGTAGCCTAAAGGTACCCGCCGACATCCAGGCCTTCTCGCTCAACGCCCTCGATGTCGAGGCGACCAAAGCACTGATCCGCGAGACCGAATCGCAGATCGTGATCAACGTGGGCTCTGCCTTCCTCAACATGTCGGTGCTGCGTGCCTGCATCGATACCGGTGTCGCCTACCTGGACACCGCGATTCACGAAGAACCGGGCAAAATCTGCGAGACGCCGCCCTGGTACGGCAACTACGAGTGGAAACACCTCGAAGAGTGCCAAGAAAAGAACATTACCGCCATTCTCGGCGTCGGTTTCGACCCGGGTGTGGTGAACAGCTACGCAAAACTTGCGCAGCAGCAATACTTCGACAGCATTGATTCGATCGACATCCTCGACGTCAATGCCGGTTCGCATGGCAAGTACTTCGCCACCAACTTCGACCCGGAAATCAACTTCCGCGAGTTCACCGGGCAAGTATGGAGCTGGCAGAACAGCCAGTGGACCAGCAACACCATGTTCGAGGTCAAGCGTACCGACGACCTGCCCGTAGTAGGTTCGCAAAACCTGTACCTGACCGGCCACGATGAAGTTCACTCGATTTCGAAGAACCTCAACGTGCCGAACGTGCGCTTCTGGATGAGCTTCGGCGAGCACTACATCAATGTGTTCACCGTGCTGAAAAACCTCGGCCTGCTCTCCGAGCAACCGGTCAAGACCGCCGAAGGCCTGGAAGTGGTGCCATTGAAAGTGGTCAAGGCCGTGCTGCCAGACCCAGCCTCCCTGGCCCCGGGCTACACCGGCAAGACCTGCATCGGTGACCTGGTCAAGGGCACCAAGGACGGCCAGCCGCGCGAAGTGTTCATCTACAACGTGGCGGATCACGAAGAAGCCTTCGCCGAGACTGACAGCCAAGGTATTTCCTACACCGCCGGTGTACCGCCAGTGGCTGCCGCCCTGCTGGTCGCCCGTGGCGAGTGGGATGCCAAGCGCATGGTCAACGTCGAAGAACTGCCAGCCGAGCCGTTCCTCAAGGCGCTGGACGTGATGGGCCTGCCGACCCGCGTCAAAGATGAGAAAGGCGATCGTCCTTGGGACGCTGAAGCCTAAGCAACATAAAACAGGGCGCCTATCAGGCGCCCTGTTTTTTTGGGATGTGCCGGTGGTACCTGCGGCAGCGCCCGAACGACTCGACCCCTGCCGCCTGCTCGCGTACGCTTGCCGCTTTCCTTCCGTAGCAAGGCAAACGCGCCCATGGCAAACACAGACATCATCTACACCCCCGATCCGGACGCCGATTCCATTTCATCCGACGTCGCCGAATACAACGGTGTGTTGGTCTCCACCCAGATCCCCACCCGCGCCGATGGCAGCCTCGAGCTGGGCGACATCGTTGCGCAGAGCGAATGCACCCTGCAGGCGCTGAAAGTAGCCCTGGAAAAAGCCGGCAGCAGCATGGACCGCGTGCTGCACCTGACCATCTACCTCACCGACATGGCTGAACGTGCAGCGTTCAACGAGGTGTACCAGCGCTTCTTCAGCAAGCCATGGCCCGTGCGCGCCGCCGTTGGCGTGGCCTCGCTGGCGGTCGAAGGCATGCGCGTGGAAGTCACCGCGATGGCTGCCAAACGCTAATCCCGCCAGCTCACGCATGCCCTATTGTAGGAGCGGCCTTGCGTCGCGAAAGGGCTGCGAAGCGGCCCCAAATTCGGTGCAGTCACAAAGACAGCTGGGGCCGCTCCGCGACCCTTTCGCGACGCAAGGCCGCTCCTACATCTCCAGGTCGCGCCGCCTCTGGGCAGCGTAGGGATGCCACCAGCCCGTTTCACCGCTACAATGCCCGCCTAAACCGTGACCGCCCGAAACTATAACGACATGTCCCTTCCAAAGAATCACCTGGAACTGCTCAGCCCTGCCCGTGACGTGGCCATCGCTCGCGAAGCGATCCTGCACGGCGCTGATGCCATCTATATCGGCGGCCCGAGCTTCGGCGCGCGCCATAACGCCTGCAACGAAGTCAGCGAAATCGCCGAACTGGTCGAGTTCGCCCGTCGCTACCATGCACGCGTGTTCACCACCATCAACACCATCCTCCACGACAACGAGCTGGAGCCGGCGCGCAAGCTGATCCATCAGCTCTACGACGCGGGCGTCGACGCCTTGATCGTGCAGGACCTGGGGGTGATGGAACTGGACATCCCACCGATCGAGCTGCACGCCAGCACCCAGACCGACATCCGTACCCTGGAGCGCGCCAAGTTCCTCGATCAGGCGGGCTTCTCGCAGCTGGTACTGGCCCGTGAGCTGAACCTGCAGCAGATCCGCGCCATTGCCGCCGAAACCGACGCCGCCATCGAGTTCTTCATCCACGGTGCGCTGTGCGTAGCGTTCTCCGGCCAGTGCAACATCTCCCACGCCCAGACCGGGCGCAGCGCCAACCGTGGCGACTGCTCGCAAGCCTGCCGCCTGCCCTACACCCTGAAGGATGACCAGGGCCGCGTGGTGGCCTTCGAGAAGCACCTGTTGTCGATGAAGGACAACAACCAGACCGCCAACCTGCGCGACCTGGTCGACGCTGGCGTGCGCTCGTTCAAGATCGAGGGCCGCTACAAGGACATGGGCTATGTGAAGAACATCACTGCCCACTACCGCAAAGAGCTCGACGCCATCCTCGAAGACCGCCCGGGCCTGGCCCGCGCGTCAAGCGGCCGCACCGAGCACTTCTTCGTCCCCGACCCGGACAAGACCTTCCACCGCGGCAGCACCGACTACTTCGTCAGCGACCGCAAGATCGACATCGGCGCGTTCGACTCGCCAACGTTCACCGGCTTGCCGGTGGGCGTAGTGGAAAAGGTCAACAAACGCGACATGCTGGTCACCACTGACGTGCCACTGACCAACGGCGACGGCCTGAACGTGCTGGTCAAGCGCGAGGTGGTGGGGTTCCGCGCCAACATTGCCGAACCCCGTGGCGAGTTCGAGGAAGACGGCCAGAAGCGCTATCGCTACCGCGTCGAACCCAACGAAATGCCTGACGGCCTGTACAAACTGCGGCCAAATCACCCGCTGTCACGCAACCTCGACCACAACTGGCAACAGGCCTTGCAGCGCACGTCGGCCGAACGCCGAGTGGGTGTGGAATGGCACGCGGTGCTGCGCGAGCAGCGGCTGATGCTCACCGTCAGCAGCGAGGAAGGCGTCAGCGTGCAAGTGGCCCTGGACGGCCCGTTCGGCGTGGCCAACAAGCCGCAACAGGCGCTGGACCAACTGCACGACCTGTTGGGCCAACTGGGTACCACCCAGTACCACGCCAACGCCATCGAACTGGATGCCCCGCAGGCGTATTTCATCCCTAACTCGCAGCTCAAGGCCCTGCGCCGCGAAGCCATCGAGGCGCTGACCGCTGCTCGGGTCAAGGCGCATCCGCGCGGCGGTCGTAAAGCTGAAACCACGCCGCCTCCGGTGTACCCGGAGTCGCACCTGTCGTTCCTGGCCAACGTTTACAACCAGAAGGCGCGCGATTTCTACCACCGTCACGGCGTGCAGCTGATCGACGCGGCCTACGAGGCCCATGAAGAGCACGGCGAAGTGCCGGTGATGATCACCAAGCACTGCCTGCGCTTCTCGTTCAACCTGTGCCCCAAGCAGGCCAAGGGCGTGACCGGCGTGCGCACCAAGGTGGCGCCGATGCAGCTGATTCAGGGCGACGAAGTGTTGACCCTGAAATTCGACTGCAAACCGTGTGAAATGCATGTGGTCGGCAAGATGAAAAGCCACATCATCGACCTGCCGACCCCCGGCAGCGCGGTGGCCCAAGTAGTTGGCCATATCAGCCCGGAAGACCTGCTCAAGACCATCCCGCGCGCACCGCATTGATCGCCCCCTTGTAGGAGCAGCCTTGTGCTGCGAAGAGGCCGGCGGCAGCATCCGAAATCTTAAGTGCTGCCACCGCCCTCCCTTGTAGGAGCAGCCTTGTGCTGCGAAGAGGCCGGCAGCAGCATCCGAGATCTTAAGTGCTGCCACCGCCCTCCCTTGTAGGAGCAGCCTTGTGCTGCGAAGAGGCCGGCAGCAGCATCCGAGATCTTAAGTGCTGCCACCGCCCTCCCTTGTAGGAGCAGCCTTGTGCTGCGAAGAGGCCGGCAGCAGCATCCGAGATCTTAAGTGCTGCCACCGCCCTCCCTTGTAGGAGCAGCCTTGTGCTGCGAAG
>NZ_JAPFCE010000037.1:0-49891 GCF_026240895.1 Pseudomonas sp. DCB_AW | reverse complement strand
TGCGAAGAGGCCGGTGAAGCCACAGTAGATTTACTGCACTTGCACCGGCCTCTTCGCAGCACAAGGCTGCTCCTACACCGGCCTCTTCGCAGCGCAAGGCTGCTCCTACAGGAATCGCGTTTGGCTTTACTTGGCCTGGTAGATGATCCCTGGGCTGCACTGCACCATCTGGTAATGGTCCGGCAACCCGTTCAGCGCCTCCGAGGCGCCGAGGAACAGGTACCCACCAGGCTTGAGCGTGCTGTGGATGCGCAGCAAGATGTCCTTCTTCACCTGGGCCGAAAAGTAGATCAGCACGTTGCGGCAGAACACGATGTCGAACTTGCCCAGGCTCGCGTAGCTGTCGAGCAGGTTGAACGAGCGGAACTCGACGCGGCTGCGAATGGCCGGCTTGACCGCCCAGCGCCCCGGCCCTTTGGGGTCGAAGTAGCGCTGCAGGCGCTCTTGCGACAGGCCGCGGGCGATGGCCAGGCTGTCGTATTCACCGGTCTTGCAGTTGTTCAGCATGGTCCCGGACAGGTCGGTGGCGACAATCTGCGCGCCCATCTTCAATTGGCCCAGGTTGCTGCGCTCGAACTCGTCGATGGCCATCGAGATCGAGTAAGGCTCCTGCCCCGACGAGCACGCCGCCGACCACATGCGCAGGCGCTGGCCTGGGTTGTTCTTGATGAACTCGGGGATAACCTTGTTCTTCAGTACCTCAAAGGGGTAGCTATCGCGGAACCACAGGGTTTCGTTGGTCGTCATCGCGTCGACCACCTGTTCGCGCAAACCGCTGCGCGGCTGGGCCTGGATGCGCTGCACCAGCTCGCCCAGGCTCTTGATGCCCTGTTGCTCCATCAGCTTGTTGAGACGGCTGGAGACCAGGTACTGCTTATTCTCGCCCAGCAGGATGCCACAGGCTTTCTCCAGGAAGACCCGGAACTGTTCGAAATCCAAATTACCCGTAGACACTCTTGCCGCCTCTTTTCAATCGCTGGTGCCGGGAGCGGGCTCCCGGCTGCTTCAATGCGTTGCCTTGATCCGGTCGACCACGCGCTGGGCCAGGTCGTCCGGCTTGAACTTGGCCAGGAAATCATCGGCGCCGACTTTCTTGACCATCGCCTGGTTGAATACCCCGGAGAGCGAAGTATGCAGGACGATGTGCAATTTTTGCATGCGCGGATCGCTGCGGATCTCTGCGGTGAGCGTATAGCCGTCCATTTCTGGCATTTCAATGTCCGAGATCATCATCAGGAACTCTTCTTCCGGCCGCTTGCCCTCCTCCACCAGCTGGCGCAGGTAATTGAGCGCCTGGCGGCCGTCGTTGAGCGCCACCACCTCGACACCGACGGTTTGCAGGCAGCGGCTGACCTGCTTGCGCGCCACCGACGAATCGTCGACGGTCAGCACCCGCAGCAGTACGGCCTTGTCCTGCACCTCGGCATCGACCACCCCCGCAGACACCTGTTCGGACGACGGCGCCACTTCGGCCAACACCTTCTCCACGTCGATAATCTCGACCATGCGGTTATCCACACGGGTGACAGCGGTCAGGTAATGGTCGCGGCCGGTGCCCTTGGGTGGCGGGTGGATTTCTTCCCAGTTCATGTTGACGATGCGCTCGACCGAGTGCACCAGGAAGCCCTGGGTCTTGGTGTTGTATTCGGTGATGATCACAAAACTGTTGCGCGTGTCTTCCTGCAGCGGCGCCAACCCGGTGGCCATCGACAGGTCGAGGATCGGGATGGTCGCCCCACGAATGTTGGCCACGCCGCGCACCACCGGGTGTGACTTGGGCAGCAAGGTCAGCGCCGGGCACTGCAGCACCTCTCTGACCTTGAACACGTTGATGCCGTAGAGCTGACCGCCATTGAGGCGAAACAGCAACAATTCCAGGCGATTCTGCCCCACCAGCTGAGTGCGCTGGTTGACCGAATCCATAACACCCGCCATGCCAGACTCCTTAACGTTTCAGCCTTTCGTTGCAATTCAGGTACCGAGTCGGCACGGGCTTTGCTTTTTTGAGCGCCATGTACACGAAAACGACATTTTTCCGACGATTGACGCACCTGCTGACTGGCTCGCTGGCCACGCTGTGCCTGCTGGCGCCCGGCGTTCGCACGCTGGCGGACGCTTTTACCTTGCCTGAACAGCTTATCGGTGTCACCCAAGGGTTTCTTGAATTCACCGTAGAAGATTATCTGGCCAGCACCCAGACCGCCGGCCGTTACGAGATCCAGGTCAGCACCCTTGACCCGCGCTTGCGCATGCCGCTGTGCAGCCAGCCGCTGGACGCGTCGCTGGAAAGCCCCGCGCAGCCACTGGGCCGGGTCACGGTGCGGGTCCGCTGCGACAGTGCCGCGCCGTGGACCGTGTTCGTGCCGGCAACGGTGCGGCTGTTCCGCGACGTGGTGGTGGTTACCCGCCCGCTCAAGCGTGACAACGTGGTAGGCGACGGCGACGTGGCGTTGCGCGAGCGCGATGTCGGCACCCTCGGCCAAGGTTTTCTCAGCGAGCTGGACCAGGCGGTGGGCATGAAGATGCTGCGCCCCACAGTCATCGACCAAGTCCTTACCCCGCAGCACCTTGAGCAAGCGGAGGTGGTGCGCAAGGGCGACCAGGTGGTGATCATCGCTCGCAGCGGCAGCCTGAGCGTGCGCATGCCCGGCGAAGCGTTAAGCAAGGGCGGCCTGAGCGAACAGATCCGGGTGCGCAACCTGAATTCCAAACGGGTGATCAAGGCCAGGGTGACCGGCCCCGGCCAGGTCGAGGTGACGATGTAGCGGCATTGTACTGGCGGTGTGGAACCGCTTTTCCTAAACTGTGTCAGAAAACGGGTTCGCGGGCTTGCTGACAGGCGGCTACGCAATTGGGCCTAAAGTTTCTTTCGGGTTGGCCGAAAACAAGGCAAGCGTCCAAATACCCAGGGGTTTCTGATCATGGTCATCGACTTCAGTCGTTTGAATAACTCTCCGTCCGTTACGGGCGGCGTTCGCGGCAATGCTGCGGCCGGCAGCGCCGAAAAGGCCGCTGCCAGCCCGGAAGCGCCAAAAGGCACCAGCGCCAGCGGAGAGGCAGTACACCTCAGCCAAGAGGCACAGCAGTTGCAGAAGGTCAGCGATACGCTGCGCGACCAGCCCGTCGTCAACAGCGCCCGCGTGGCCCAGTTGAAACAGGCCATCGCCGATGGCAGCTACCAGGTCGATGCCGGCCGGGTTGCCAGCAAACTGCTCGATTTTGAAGCCCAGCGCTGACCGTTCGGCGCGCTGACTTCACGGACGCTTACTAAAGCCAAGAGTTAGCCATGCACGACACCACCTTGCTGCAACTGATCGAAGATGACATCGCCCCGATGCAGGAACTGCTCGACCTTCTTCAAAAAGAAGCGATTGCCCTGCATGGCCGCGACATGGCGTTGCTGGAACAGATCCTGGCCCGCAAGCAGTCATTGATCATCTTGCTCGAGCAGCATGGGCAGCGGCGCAGCCACTTGCTCACCAGCCTCGGCCTCAGCGCCGACCGCGCCGGTGTGCAGGCTGTGGCCGCGCAGTCACAGCATGGCGACGCGATGCTGCAACGGCTGGACATGCTCTCGCAGCTGATGGACACCTGCCAGCAGGTCAACGAGACCAACGGCCGGATCATCCAGGTGCAGCAACACATCACCAACAATCAGGTCAGAATCCTCATGGGTGGCGATTCTCCGTCGCTCTACGACAGCCGCGGCAGTACCTCGCTGCTGGCCAAGCCGCGCGCCCTCAGCCAAGTGTGATACTTCTATCAAGCCACGTCACATACTGGCAAAATGCCGTTACTTGCGTGTGTCGTTTTTGCCTGGAGAGTGATTAGCCGTGTTCAATGAAGCCGATGCCCCGCAGCCGCCAAAGGTGCTCAGTACGCCTTTGGAGATCGCGGCCAACCTGCGACAGCTGCAGGAAAGCCATGACCCCCTGATCATCACCTTCCCTGATCGCAGCCAGCGCTTCCAGAGCTACGTGGTGCATGTCGATCGCGACAGCAATACCCTGGCACTGGACGAGATGATCCCCCGCGACGGGGAAAAATTCATCGAGAACGGCGAACCGTTCCGCGTCGAGGGCTTCCACGATGGCGTGCGCATCGCCTGGGAATGCAATGCCCCGCTCACCATCAGTGAAGTCGATGGCCACCGCTGCTACCGCGGCGCGATGCCTGAAGAAATGACCTACCACCAGCGCCGCAGTGCATTCCGGGCTGCGCTGAAGCTGTCGCAACTGGTCGACATCATCCTCGACGGCACCCACCTCAAAGGCAACGGCGCCCTGCGCGGCAAGCTGCTGGACATCTCGGCTACCGGCTGCAAATTGCGTTTCGACGGCAACGTCGAGGATCGCCTGCAACTGGGTCAGGTGTACGAGCGCTTCAAGGCTGGCAACCCGCTGGGCCTGGTCGACACCATGGTCGAACTGCGCCACCTGCACTTCGAGGAGCGTATCAACACCACCTTCGCGGGTGTGCGCTTCCATAACCTCAGCGGCCAGGCGCAGCGCAAGATCGAGAGTTTCGTCTATCAGCTGCAGCGCGAAGCGCGTCGGTTCGATAAAGACGATTACTGATCCGCCTGCCTGGCTTTCAGCGAAGGCCGAATGGGCTGCTACGCGGCCCCATCGCTGTAGCCAGAAGGGATTCCCCGTTACCGTTATTTGACCGACTGCATAGTGTGGCTTGCGCCGCGCCGACTTCAGGCGCCTTCAGGAGCCGGACACTATGATTCGCTCAACATTCACAGCCGCGTTGCATTGCCAATACGGCCAGGTCGGGGTGGTCGATACGCCTCGATGGGCCCATCCGTTGTTTTCCGCCGACCAGGACGGCTGGTTGTGCACCGATGACAAGCGAGGCTTCACCGCCAGCTTCAAGCCGATTGAATTCACCTTCACGTTTGTCAACGCAACGAACAACCGTCTCTATTACAGGATCAACAGCGCGACTGGCCCGACGTTTCTCAGCGGCCGGCTCGAGCAGAACTCAAACGGCTGGCTGGGCATGTATGGGTATGCGTGGGGGGATGATCTTGCCAACTGCATCTTCCCACCCAGCCTGCTGGCCCGGCTGCCCGCCTTGCAGGACATGTGGAAAATGGAATTGCTCGACGCATGGGATGGCGATCTGGAGAGCGCTGAGCATGTCGAGTTCTACCTGCGCGACGAAAAGGGCCACAGAGTGGCGCAAGTTGAAGCAAGGTATACGCGGAATAAGCCGCCCCTACGTCACTGGTTCCTGCACGCCGGCAACAAAGCGGGGGAAATACTGAGATTCCACCTGCGCAACATCAAGGTTGCATGACTGCCGCGCGGCCCACCGATGAAGCGAGCAGCGCCCCTTCATCGGTGGGCCACAGCGCATCACACCGACCTGTCGACCTCGACCTCAGGCTTGACCCCACGCTCACTCGCCGCCTGCTCTTCTTCGGTATCCTCGGCCGCCACCGGCGTCTGCATCACATCCTGCACGGTCTGCTCATCGACCCGCGGGTCGAGCGCCGCCGACAACGGCGAACCAGCCGCTGGCATCGCCACGTGGCCCAATGGAGCGTCCTGCACCTGGTGCAGCCCGGTGACCGCTTTCGGCCGAATGCGCCACACCAGCACCAGCGCGAAGAACACGAAGAAGGCATAGAGCATCTGCGCGCCCAATACCTTCATCAGCACCCCAGCAGCCAGCGGCCCGATACAGGCGCCGACACCATAGGTGACCAGTAGCATGGCCGTCAGCGAGACGCGGCGTTCGCTTTCCACATGGTCATTGGAAAACGCCACCGCCAACGGATACAGGCAAAACTGCAGCAACGAGATGACAAAGCCGATGCCGAACAGCAGCTCCAGCGGCACGCTGGGCAAGATCGCCAAGGGCGCAGAGGCCAGCGCCAGCCCCACCGCGGCACTGCGGATCAGCACCGCGCGGTCGTAGCGGTCAGACAGCCAGCCCAATGGCCACTGCACCACCAGCCCGGCAAAGATGCAGCTACCCATGAACAGACCGATCTGCTCGGTGCTCAACCCCTGGCTGGAGGCGTACAGCGGCGCCAGGCCGTAGAACGAACCGACGATCAAGCCCGAGCCCAGCACCGTACTGAGTGACTGCGGCACGCGCTTGATGAAGAATTTCGGCTCCATCGGCGCCGGCCGCAAAGGCGCCGGGTGGATGCGCCGGGTCATTGCCACCGGCACCAGGCACAGGGCAAAGCACATGGCGACCAGCATCAGCAGCTCAGGGCCGAGTTCAGGGTGCACCACCAGGATCAGTTGGCCGAGTACCAACCCGAGGTAGGAGGCGATCATGTAGCCACTGAACACTGCACCCCGGTGCTTGGCGTCGGCTTGTTCGTTAAGCCAGCTCTCGATGACCATGTACTGGCACATCATCCCCAAGCCGACCACCATCCGCAGCCCGACCCAGGCCGGTAGCCAGTTGGTCATGCCATGGCCAAGCACCGCCGCACAGACGATGCCGGCGCAAGTCGCATAGGCGCGGATGTGCCCTACCCGGCCGATCAGACGGTGACCGACCTTGCCGCCCACCGCCAGGCCAAAATAGTTGGCGGCCATCAACGCACCGACCCACAAGCTGTCGACATGATCGGCTGCCAGGCGCAGTGCCAAGTAGGTACTGAGCAAGCCCGAGCCGATAAGCATCATCAAGGCAGCGAAATACAGCGACTGAAACGGCTTCCAGATGTTTCGCATACGTCCCGTCGGGCTCCCTGGTCAGGTGGCGTTGGCTTGCTGGCTAGCATAAAAGCAATTTTGCCGCGGCGCAGTCCCCTGCCGGCGAAATAGCCAACGGGGGACGCGTCCAGTAGTGGTTGTGTCGCGATCAGGCCTGTGCCGCCAGCACACGCCGCTCCCAGGGTGTGATCTCGTCAAAGAAATCGCTCAGTTCCAGGGTCTTGGTGGCGACGTAGCCTTCGATGAACTCAGCCCCGAACAGTTCCCGCGCCAGTGCACTGCGCTTCAGTCGTTCGAGTGCCGCGTGCAGCGTGCATGGCAGGCTCAGGTGCTCTGGCACAGCGAACTCACCCTGAATCGCCGGGGTCGGCTGCAGGCGTTGCTCGATGCCATGCAGCCCGGCAGCCAGGCTGGCGGCGATGGCCAGGTAGGGGTTGGCGTCGGCGCCCGGCAGGCGGTTTTCCACGCGCCGGGCCACCGGCGCACTGGCCGGGATGCGCAGCCCTGCGGCACGGTTGTCCTCAGACCAACAGGCATTGTTGGGCGAGGCGTAGGGGTGACAAAGCCGCTGATACGAATTGACGTTGGGCGCGAACAGCGCAGTGAAATCAGCCATGCACGCCTGCTGGCCGCCGATGAAGTGGTAGAAGGTCTCGGTCGGCTGCCCCTGGTCATCGCTGAACACATTTCGGCCGCTATCGATGTCCACCAGGCTCTGGTGGATGTGCATGGAACTGCCCGGCGTATGCGCCAATGGCTTGGCCATGCACACCACGGTCAGCCCATGCTTGAGCGCCACTTCCTTGAGCAGGTGTTTGAACAGGAACGTCTGGTCGGCCAGCAGCAGCGGGTCACCGTGCAAGAGGTTGATCTCGAACTGGCTGATGCCCATCTCGTGCATGAAGGTGTCACGCGGCAGGCCAAGCGCCGCCATGCAGCGGTAGACCTCATTGAAGAACGGCCGCAGGCCATTGTTGGAGCTGACACTGAACGCCGAATGGCCCAGCTCCCGGCGGCCATCCTTGCCCAGTGGCGGCAAGAACGGCTGCAGCGGGTCGGTGTTGGGGGCGAAGACGAAGAACTCGAGCTCTGTCGCCACCACCGGTGCCAGGCCCAACGCCGCATAGCGGGCGATGACCGCCTTGAGCTGACCGCGGGTGGACAACGCCGAAGACCTGCCATCCAGTTCGTTGGCATCGCAGATCGCCAAGGCCCGGCCGTCTTCGCTCCAGGGCAGGCGGTGAATGTGAGCGGGCTCGGCCACCAGCGCCAGGTCGCCATCATCACTGCCGTAGAACCTTGCCGGCGGGTAACCCCCCATGATGCATTGCAGCAGTACACCGCGCGCCATCTGCAGGCGCCGGCCTTCGAGGAAGCCCTCGGCGGTCATCACCTTGCCGCGCGGCACTCCGTTGAGGTCGGGGGTGACGCATTCGATTTCATCGATGCCCTGGAGGTGCTCGGCGAGGGTGCTCGGGCTTGGGGTGGTCATGACGCTTGTCCTTGTTGTTATAGGCTGGCAACAACATAGGCTGGGGGTGTTTAAAATATCAAGCACCTGATTCTGGATGGCCCCCATTCTGTAGGAGCAGCCTTGTGCTGCGAAGAGGCCGGTGATCGCGCTGCACATCTTTGCAGTCATTACCGGCCTCTTCGCAGCACAAGGCTGCTCCTACAGGTGTGTGTAACTCCGCTTCCCTTATTCGCGCAGGGTCATCCCATTCGCGGGCAAAGGCAGCGCCGTTTTATAGCGCACCTGCTTCAAGGCAAAACTCGACCGGATATTCGCCACGCCCGGCAACCGCGTCAGGTAATCGAGAAACCGCTCCAGCGCTTGAATACTGGGCAGCAGCACCCGCAGCAGGTAATCCGGGTCGCCCGTCATCAGGTAGCACTCCATCACCTCGGGGCGCTCGGCGATCTCTTCCTCAAAGCGGTGCAGCGACTGCTCGACCTGTTTTTCCAGGCTCACATGGATGAACACATTCACGTCCAGCCCCAACGCCTCCGGCGACAACAAGGTCACCTGCTGGCGGATCACCCCCAGCTCTTCCATGGCCTTGACCCGATTAAAACAGGGGGTGGGCGACAGGTTCACCGAGCGCGCCAGCTCCGCGTTGGTGATGCGGGCGTTTTCCTGAAGGCTGTTGAGAATACCGATATCGGTACGATCGAGTTTGCGCATGAGACAAATTCACCGGTTTTTTGTGTTTATGCGGAATGTTTATCTGCGCCCGTCAGCAAAGGCAACCAACTTGAGAGAAAAATTCTCCTGCCGTGCCACTAAGATGTAGGTGACGCTGACTTACCAGTCACAAGCCGGTACTCAGCGGCGGCCGCTTCAGAGCTCACAAAAACAACATTCGAGCGAGCGTAAAAAGCATGAACGAGTACGCCCCCCTGCGTTTGCATGTGCCCGAGCCCACCGGCCGGCCAGGCTGCCAGACCGATTTTTCCTACCTGCGTCTGAACGATGCAGGTGTTGTCCGCAAACCGTCCATCGACGTCGACGCTGCCGACACCGCAGAGCTGTCCAACAGCCTGATCCGCGTGTTGGACGCGCACGGTGACGCCCTCGGCCCATGGGCCGAAGACATCGACCCGCAGGTGCTGCGCCAAGGCATGCGCGCCATGCTCAAGACGCGCATCTTCGACAGCCGCATGGTGGTTGCCCAGCGCCAGAAAAAGATGTCCTTCTACATGCAGAGCCTGGGCGAGGAAGCCATCGGCAGCGCCCAGGCCCTGGCCCTGAACCGCACCGACATGTGCTTCCCCACCTACCGCCAGCAGAGCATCCTGATGGCCCGCGACGTGTCGCTGGTGGAGATGATCTGCCAGTTGCTGTCCAACGAGCGCGACCCGCTCAAAGGGCGCCAGCTGCCGATCATGTATTCGGTACGCGAGGCCGGCTTCTTCACCATCAGCGGCAACCTGGCGACCCAATTCGTGCAGGCGGTCGGCTGGGCCATGGCCTCGGCGATCAAGGGCGATACCAAGATCGCCTCAGCCTGGATCGGCGATGGCGCCACCGCCGAGTCGGACTTCCACACCGCCCTGACCTTTGCCCACGTGTACCGCGCGCCGGTGATCCTCAACGTGGTCAACAACCAGTGGGCGATCTCCACCTTCCAAGCCATTGCTGGCGGTGAATCGACCACCTTCGCCGGCCGTGGCGTGGGCTGCGGTATCGCCTCCCTGCGCGTCGACGGCAACGACTTCGTCGCTGTGTACGCCGCCTCGCGCTGGGCCGCCGAACGCGCCCGCCGTGGCCTGGGCCCGTGCCTGATCGAATGGGTCACCTACCGTGCCGGCCCGCACTCCACCTCCGACGACCCGTCCAAGTACCGCCCTGCCGATGACTGGAGCCACTTCCCGCTGGGCGACCCGATCGCCCGCCTGAAGCAGCACCTGATCAAGATCGGTCATTGGTCCGAAGAAGAACACCAGGCGGTCACCGCCGAGTTCGAGGCTGCGGTCATCGCCGCGCAGAAGGAAGCTGAACAGTACGGCACCCTGGCCAACGGCCATATCCCGAGCGCGGCCTCGATGTTCGAGGACGTGTACAAGGAAATGCCCGAACACCTGCGCCGTCAACGCCAGGAACTGGGGGTTTGAGATGAACGACCATAACAACAGCATCAACCCGGAAACCGCCATGGCCACCACTACCATGACCATGATCCAGGCCCTGCGCTCGGCCATGGATATCATGCTCGAGCGTGACGACAATGTCGTGATCTACGGCCAGGACGTCGGCTACTTCGGTGGCGTGTTCCGCTGCACCGAAGGCTTGCAGACCAAGTACGGCAAGTCGCGCGTGTTCGACGCCCCGATCTCGGAAAGCGGCATCGTCGGCACTGCCGTGGGCATGGGCGCCTACGGCCTGCGCCCGGTGGTGGAAATCCAGTTTGCCGACTACTTCTACCCGGCCTCCGACCAGATCGTGTCGGAAATGGCCCGCCTGCGCTATCGCTCGGCCGGCGAGTTCATCTCCCCGCTGACCCTGCGCATGCCCTGCGGTGGCGGCATCTATGGCGGCCAAACGCACAGCCAGAGCCCCGAAGCGATGTTCACCCAGGTGTGCGGGCTACGCACCGTCATGCCGTCCAACCCCTATGACGCCAAGGGCCTGCTGATCGCCTCGATCGAATGCGACGACCCGGTCATCTTCCTTGAGCCAAAACGCCTCTACAACGGCCCGTTCGACGGCCACCACGACCGCCCTGTGACGCCGTGGTCCAAGCACCCGCACAGCGCCGTACCGGATGGCTACTACACCGTGCCGCTGGACAAGGCGGCAATCACCCGCCCCGGCAGCGACGTTACCGTGCTGACGTATGGCACCACGGTCTATGTGGCCCAAGTGGCCGCCGAGGAAACCGGCGTCGACGCCGAAGTCATCGACCTGCGCAGCCTGTGGCCGCTGGACCTGGAGACCATCGTCGAGTCAGTGAAAAAGACCGGCCGTTGCGTGGTGGTGCACGAGGCTACCCGTACCTGCGGTTTCGGTGCCGAGCTGGTGGCGCTGGTCCAGGAGCACTGCTTCCATCACCTCGAAGCGCCGATCGAGCGCGTCACCGGTTGGGACACCCCCTACCCTCACGCACAGGAATGGGCTTACTTCCCAGGGCCTTCGCGGGTAGGTGCGGCATTGAAACGGGTCATGGAGGTCTGAATGGGCACGCACGTCATCAAGATGCCGGACATTGGCGAAGGCATCGCGCAAGTCGAGTTGGTCGAGTGGTTCGTCAAGGTCGGTGATGTGATCGCCGAAGACCAGGTGGTGGCCGATGTCATGACCGACAAGGCGACCGTGGAAATCCCTTCGCCGGTCAGCGGCAAGGTATTGGCCCTGGGTGGCCAGCCGGGTGAAGTGATGGCAGTCGGCAGCGAGCTGATCCGCATCGAAGTGGAAGGCAGCGGCAACCATGTCGACGCGCCGCAGGGCAAGCCCGCTGAAGCCAAGCCCGCCGAGCCAGTGGCCGCGCCAGTAGCCAACACACCGCCAGCGCGTGCCGCAGTCGCAGCGCCGGCCTGCCAGGCTGCAGCCACCGCCACAGCCGCGCCCATCGTGCCGCGCCAGGCGGGCGACAAGCCGCTGGCCTCCCCGGCTGTGCGTAAGCGTGCACTGGATACCGGCATCGAGCTGCGCTACGTGCATGGCAGCGGCCCAGCCGGGCGCATCCTGCACGAAGACCTCGATGCGTTCATGAGCAAGCCACAGACCGCCGCCGGGCAAGCGCCCAGTGGCTACGCCAAGCGTACCGACAGCGAGCAGGTGCAAGTCATCGGCCTGCGCCGCAAAATCGCCCAGCGCATGCAGGACGCCAAGCGCCGGGTCGCGCATTTCAGCTACGTCGAAGAGATCGACGTCACGGCCTTGGAAGCCCTGCGCCAGCAGCTCAACCAGAAGCACGGCGACAGCCGCGGCAAGCTGACCCTGCTGCCGTTTTTGGTCCGCGCGTTGGTCGTGGCCCTGCGCGACTTCCCGCAGATCAACGCCACCTATGACGACGAAGCGCAAATTATCACCCGCCATGGCGCGGTGCATGTGGGCATCGCCACCCAAGGCGACAATGGCCTGATGGTACCGGTACTGCGCCATGCCGAAGCCGGCAGCCTGTGGGGCAATGCCAGCGAGATCGGCCGTTTGGCGACCGCCGCGCGCAGCAACAAGGCCAGCCGCGAGGAACTGTCCGGCTCGACCATCACCCTGACCAGCCTCGGCGCGTTGGGCGGCATCGTCAGTACCCCGGTGGTCAACACCCCGGAAGTGGCGATCGTCGGCGTCAACCGCATGGTCGAGCGGCCGATGGTGATCGACGGCCAGATCGTCATACGCAAGATGATGAACCTGTCCAGCTCGTTCGACCACCGGGTGGTCGACGGCATGGATGCTGCGCTGTTCATCCAGGCCGTGCGTGGCCTGCTTGAGCAACCCGCCTGCCTGTTCGTGGAGTGAGCATGCAACAGACTATCGAAACCACCCTGCTGATCATCGGCGGCGGCCCTGGCGGCTATGTAGCCGCCATCCGCGCCGGGCAATTGGGTATTCCCACCGTGCTGGTGGAAGGCCAGGCGTTGGGCGGCACTTGCCTCAACGTTGGCTGCATTCCGTCCAAGGCGTTGATTCATGTCGCCGAGCAGTTCCACCAGACCTCGCGCTACACCGAGCCATCGGCACTGGGCATCAGTGTCAGCTCACCGCGCCTGGACATCACCCGCAGCGTGGCCTGGAAAGACGGCATCGTCGACCGCCTGACCACCGGGGTGGCTGCCTTGCTGAAGAAGCACGGGGTCAAGGTGATCCATGGCTGGGCGAAGGTCCTCGACGGCAAGCATGTCGACGTCGACGGCCAACGCATCCAGTGCGAGCACCTGTTGCTGGCCACAGGTTCCAACAGCGTCGAACTGCCGATGCTGCCGCTGGGCGGGCCGATCATTTCTTCGACCGAAGCGCTGGCACCCGAGGCCTTGCCGCAGCATCTGGTTGTGGTGGGCGGTGGTTATATCGGCCTGGAGCTGGGTATCGCCTACCGTAAGCTGGGCGCGCAGGTGAGCGTGGTGGAAGCGCGCGAGCGCATCCTGCCAACCTACGACAGCGAACTAACCGCCCCAGTGGCCGAGGCGCTGAAGAAGCTGGGTATCGCCGTGCACCTGGGCCATAGCGTCGAGGGTTACGAAAACGGTTGCCTGCTGGCCCGTGACGGCCAGGGCCAGCCACTGCGCCTGGAGGCCGACCGGGTGCTGGTGGCTGTGGGCCGGCGACCGCGTACTCAAGGCTTCAACCTTGAATCACTGGAACTGAAGATGAACGGCGCCGCCATCGCCATCGACGAACGCTGCCAGACCAGCATGCGCAATGTCTGGGCCATCGGCGACGTGGCGGGTGAACCGATGCTCGCACACCGGGCCATGGCCCAGGGCGAGATGGTCGCCGAGATCATCGCTGGCAAGGCACGGCGCTTCGAGCCGAATGCGATCGCCGCGGTGTGCTTCACCGACCCGGAAATCGTGGTGGTCGGCAAGACGCCGGAGCAAGCCAGCCAACAAGGCCTGGACTGCATCGTTGCGCAGTTCCCGTTCGCGGCCAATGGGCGGGCCATGAGCCTTGAGTCGAAAGCCGGCTTCGTTCGCGTGGTGGCGCGCCGCGACAATCACCTGATCTTGGGTTGGCAGGCGGTTGGCGTGGCGGTCTCGGAACTGTCCACGGCGTTTGCCCAATCGCTGGAAATGGGCGCTTGCCTTGAGGACATCGCCGGTACCATCCACGCCCACCCGACGCTGGGTGAAGCGGTACAGGAAGCTGCGTTGCGAGCACTGGGCCACGCCTTGCATATCTGACACTGAAGCGGCTGAGGCCGATTTGGCCCGCTGCGCCGCAAGGCGCTGCGGGTCTTTTTTCTTTCGCTCAGCCAAAGGGGCCGCTTCGCAGCCCATCGCAGGCAAGCCAGCTCCTACAGGTACAGCGTAGACCTTGGGAATGGTGTGATCTTTGTAGGAGCTGGCTTGTCGGTGCGCCGAACCGCTGCGATGGGTCGCGCAGCGGCCCCAATTCACCCATCGCCAGCTCATTCAGCTATCGCGTTCTTGCCCAAGCCTTTGGCGCGATACAGGGCCTTGTCGGCGCGGGCCAGCAAATCATCCGGGTCTTCACCCTCCTGCCACTGCACCACCCCATAGCTCATGGTCAGGCGACACTCGCCAACCGGCTCCACCTGCTCCATCACCTGACGCAACCGTGCGGCCACTTCAAGCGCATCGTCCAGCGCCGTCTGCGGCAGCACGATGACGAACTCGTCACCGCCCCAGCGCGCCAGCAGGTCATGCTCGCGCAGGCAGGTGCGCAGGTTTTCGGCCACCTGCACCAACGCCGCATCGCCACGGGCATGGCCGTAGTGGTCGTTGATCGGCTTGAAGTCATCCACGTCCATGGCAATCAGCGACAAGGGGTGGCGGAAGCGCTGGGCGCGCTCGCACTCTTGCTGCAACACCTTTTCCAGCCGGTACCGATTGGCGATGCGGGTCAGCGCATCGCGCTCGGCCAGCTCGCGGTTTTCATCCAGCTGACGCTGCAATTGCTGGTTGACCCAGGACAGCTCGCGGGTGCGCTCGGCCACCAGGGTTTCCAGAGACAGGTTCTGCTGCTCAAGCTGGGCCACCCGCCGCTTGCCGGCATCGATATTGCGGTGGGCGCCAAGCATCCGGGCCACCGAGCCGTCGTCGTTGCGGGCGATGATGTAGCCGCTGTCTTCGATCCACAGGTAGCTGCCATCCTGGCAGCGGCAGCGGTACTCGATCAGGTAGCGCTCGTTGCGGTGATTGATGTAGGCCTCGAAATGCGCCATGACCCGCGGGTAGTCCTCCGGGTGAATCACGCTTTCCCAGGTGAGCACCGAGTTGGCCATGGAATGGCTGGCATAGCCGAGCATGGCGTACCAGCCTGGGTTGCGGTAGACGTAGCCGGTGTTGGCATTCCAGTCCCAGATGCCGTCACTGACCAACTCGAACAAGGTCTGCAGCTGCTGCTCACTGAAGCCGGCGGGTGCCGGCATGGTTTCCTGACTCATGGACGCTCTCCCTGATGCCCAGCAACTGCGCTCCGTTCAAGGGGCTGCCGACAGTATTGATGGTTGCCGCATGCGGCAAGGCAATGCCTCTGACGGGCAAGCATATGCCCAGCGGGAAGTAACCGGAATAGGCCCAAAGCCCTATTTTGCGCCTGTTCAGTGCTGGCATGGCTTTTGCGCGTAATGCCTGCCAATGAGATTTCCAAGGAGGAAACATGATAATCGCCCACAACGGCGTCAGCTGGCAGCCCACCGCTCACCAACCCCAGCGCGTCCCTGATGAACAGGCCGTTGCCCAGGCCGCGCAACTGCGCGTGCCAGTGGCTACCGGCAACGCCGCAGCGCAACAGCACAATCAAAGCAATACCTCACAGCAAAACGCCGAGGATGCACGCGAAGAAGCCTTTGCCAAACTCAAGGTAGCGCTGCAAAACCCTGAGGTCCCTGCGCGCCAGCAAGCCAGCGCTGAAATAGAGGCGACCAGCAGCGCCTTGCAGGACTTTCGCGATTTCATGGCCAAGTCGCCTGGCGAGTTGATCAAGGAAAAGCTGCTGCTCGAAATGGGCCTGACCGAGGAGGAGTACAACGCCTTGCCGCCTGAGGCGAGGGCGAAGGTCGACGAACTGATCGCCCAGCGTATGAAGGAAGACATCGAGCGCAAGCTCCATGCGAAGGTCGAGGAGCAACTCACCCAGCAGCAAGCCACTGCGAGTGACGAGGAACAGGCAGCCAGCTAAGCGTGAAACAACGCAGGCGGTTGGTTTGGATAACCCTGCATTTCGTATAACATATCCGCCAAGCCCGCCTGCTGGAAAATCCTGTGCCGCTGCCGTCGTTCAAAGCCACCAACCTGGGGGCAACCCCCTCGATGTCCGAAATCATTGCCAAGCACCTGCGCGAGGCGATCATTTCAGGCCAACTCGCCGAAGGCGAACCCGTGCGCCAGGACGAGGTGGCGCAAGCCTTCAATGTCAGCAAAATTCCTGTGCGTGAAGCCTTGAAACGCCTTGAAGCGGAAGGCCTAGTGGACTTTCATCGTAACCGCGGCGCACTGGTCACGCGCATCTCGGAACCCGAACTGGCGCAGATGTTCGAGGTAAGGGTGCTGCTGGAAGTGAAGGCGATCCGCCTGGCGATCCCCAACATGACCGAAGAACACTTTGCCCGTGCCGAAGCCATCTGCGCAGAGTTTATCGGCGAGGATGACATCGGCCGTTGGGCCGACCTCAACTGGGCGTTGCACGCTTGTTTGTACGAGCCGGCGAAACGCCCCTACCTGATCGGCCTGATTCGCTCCATCCATGACAAGGTCGAACGGTATTTGCGTATGCAGATGAGTTTGTCGGCGGGCAAGGACCGGGCCGATCACGAGCATCGCGATATCGTCGCCGCCTGCCGTGCGCGGGATGTGGAGCTGGCCGCTCGGCTGATCGAAGCGCACATCAATGGTGTGTGCCAAAGCCTTTACGATCACCTGCCCCATAACTAACTCACTCACCCACCGCGCGCCCTTTGTAGGAGCAGCCTTGTGCTGCGAAGAGGCCCGTAATAGCCCCGTAAATCTCCACCGACAGCACCGGCCTCTTCGCAGCACAAGGCTGCTCCTACACGCCATACCGAGACCGGCCTGTTTGGCTTCGTTTTTGCTTATCTAGATATCGTATACGAAATACCATATAAGGAATGCACGGCACCCAATCGATGCCGAACTGCCTACTCCTTCTTCCAATAATACGTATCGGAGTGCAAAACGATGGCCACACCCTCAACGGCGGCATCAGTGAATGCCGTGAACACAGCAGACAAGGCGCCTGCGGGCATCAAACGTGTGGTGGCAGCCGCGATGGCGGGCGCTGTTGCCGAGTGGTACGAGTTCTTTCTCTATGGCACAGCATCGGCCTTGGTGTTCGGCCAGCTGTTCTTCCGCCAGACCGGCAGTGCGATGGACGGCATCATCGCGGCTTTCGCCCTTTACGCCGTGGGCTTTCTCGCTCGCCCCATCGGCGGCTTGGTGTTCGGCCACTACGGCGACAAGGTCGGCCGCAAGCACCTGCTGCAGATCAGCCTGATCGTCGTCGGGGTGACCACCTTCCTGATGGGCTGCTTGCCCACCTTCGAACGCATCGGTTACGCCGCCCCCATCTTGCTGGTGGTACTGAGGTTGATCCAGGGCTTTGCCTTTGGCGGTGAATGGGGCGGCGCGGTATTGCTGGTGTCCGAACACAGCCCGGATAACCGCCGCGGCTTCTGGGCCAGCTGGCCGCAAGCCGGCGTGCCAGCAGGCAACCTGATTGCCACGGTCATCCTCCTGCTGCTCTCCACCAACCTGACCGAAGCGCAGTTCCTGGACTGGGGCTGGCGCGTTGCGTTCTGGTTCTCGGCGGTGGTCGTGCTGATTGGCTACTGGATCCGTACCCGGGTCGACGATGCGCCCATCTTCAAAGAAGCCCAGGCCCGCCAGCAGTTGATGGAAAGCCAGCAGCTGGGCGTAGTCGAGGTGGTCACCAAATACTGGCGCGAGGTGCTGATCGGCATTGGTGCGCGGTTTGCCGAAAACATTCTGTACTACATCGTCGTCACCTTCTCCATCACCTACCTCAAACTGGTGGTGCACAAGGACACGTCACAGATCCTGCTGCTGATGTTTGGCGCTCACCTGCTGCACTTCTTCATGATCCCGTTCATGGGCTACCTCTCGGACATCATCGGGCGCAAGCCTGTGTACTTGATCGGCGCCGTGCTCACCGCGTTCTGGGGGTTCATCGGCTTCCCGATGATGGACACCGGCAACAACTGGCTGATCATGGCCGCCATCACCCTGGGGCTGGCCATCGAGTCGATGACCTACGCGCCCTACTCCGCCCTGATGGCCGAGCTGTTCCCCACCCATGTGCGCTACACCGCCCTGTCGCTGTGCTACCAGGTCGCGCCAATCCTCGCCGGCTCGCTGGCCCCGCTGATCGCGGTGACCCTGCTCAAGGAATACAACAGCTCCACACCGATCGCCTGGTACCTGGTGGCCTCCGCCGTGATCTCGATCATTGCCGTGGCCGGTGCCAGGGAGACACGCGGCAAATCACTGCGGGCGGTGGACGAAGAATCCGTGGCGCGCACTGCCAAGCGCTGACAGACCAACAAGAACGACAACTCTCGAGGTAATGACCATGAGCAACATCTTCACCGGCACCATCCCCGCACTGATGACCCCTTGCACCCCGGACCGCAAACCGGACTTCGACGCGCTGGTACGCAAAGGCCGCGAGTTGATAGACGCCGGCATGAGCGCCGTGGTGTATTGCGGCTCCATGGGCGACTGGCCGCTGCTGACCGAGGCCGAGCGCCAGGAAGGCGTGGCCCGCCTGGTCGCCGCCGGCATCCCGACCATCGTTGGCACCGGCGCGGTCAATTCCCGCGAAGCCGTGGCCCATGCCGCCCATGCGGCCAAAGTCGGCGCCCAAGGCTTGATGGTGATCCCTCGCGTGCTGTCCCGCGGCGCCTCGGCAGTAGCCCAAAAGGCCCACTTCAAGGCCATTCTCGACGCTGCCCCTCAGCTGCCGGCGGTGATCTACAACAGCCCATACTATGGTTTCGCGACCCGCGCCGACCTGTTTTTCGACCTGCGCCGCGAGCACCCGAACCTGATCGGCTTCAAGGAATTCGGCGGCGGTGCCGACCTGCGCTATGCCGCAGAATTCATCACCTCCAAAGATGACGACGTGACCTTGATGGTGGGCGTCGATACCCAGGTGGTGCACGGTTTCGTCAACTGCAATGCCACCGGCGCCATCACCGGCATCGGCAATGCCCTGCCGCGCGAAGTGCTACACCTGGTCGCGCTGGCCAAACGCGCTACCAAAGGCGATGCAAAAGCGCGCCGGCTGGCCGGCGAGCTGGAAGCGGCCCTGGCCGTGCTGTCGTCGTTCGATGAAGGCTGCGACCTGGTCCTGTACTACAAGCACCTGATGGTGCTCAATGGCGACCAGGAATACGCCCTGCACTTCAACGAAAGCGATGCATTGAGCGACGCCCAACGCCGCTATGCCGAACAGCAGTACGCGTTGTTCCGCACCTGGTACGCCGATTGGTCCGCGGCCAACAACATAGACTGACCGCGCTGATCCATCGCTGAGCAATGCCCCCTTCCTCTAGCAGGGGGCGACACCTTGAACACGCAGCCATTGCGGGCAACTTTCACGCGCATTACCTTGGGAGCGAGCATCCCCCTCCCGTACACCGTCAAGGAATTCAAATGCCGTACCCCAGCGCGACCCAAGCGTTCAGACAGGGCGCCCACAGCGTCCTGCCATTGACCTCCGGGGTCGTACCTTTTGGTTTGATCACCGGGGTCACGGCGATCGGCATGGGCCTGTCGCCCGCCGATGCCATCGGCATGACGCTGCTGTTCTATTCAGGCTCCGCGCAGATGGTGGTGATGCAATTGATGCAAAGCGGCGCCCTGCCGGTGACGATGGTGGTCACGGCGCTGGTGATCAACCTGCGCTTCCTGATGTACAGCGCCAGCCTCGCCCCGCACCTGAGCCACCTGCCACGGCGCCATAAATGGCCGATGGCCTACCTGCTTTCCGACCAATCCTTTGCCCTGTGCTCATTGAAGATGTCTTCAGGCGAACTCGGGCGCTTCGCGTTTCACTACTACGCTGGCACGGCGATTACCATGTGGTTTGGCTGGAACCTTTCGGTGCTGGCCGGCATGTACCTGGGCGCGGGTATCCCCGAAGACTGGTCGCTGGGTTTTGCCATCCCTTTGTCGTTCCTGGCGCTGCTGATCCCCAGCATCCGTAACCGGGCGACGCTCGGCGCAGCGCTGACCGGTGGCGTGCTCGCGGTGCTGGCGGTCGACCTGCCTTATAACCTGGGCCTGTTGGCGGGTGCATTGGGTGGGATCATCGCCGGCTTGACCCTCGAGAACCTGCAGAAAACAAAACCCGTACAGCCCGTGGCGGATGAACACATCGAGCAGGACGCATGATGAGCGAAATGAGCCAATGGATTACCTTCCTGCTGATCGGCCTGGGTACCTTCGCGGTCCGGTTGTCGTTCATCGAGTTCTACACCGTGCTGCGCATCCCGCCGCTGTTTCGCCGCGCGTTGGCCTATGTGCCAGCCAGCGTGCTGGCTGCACTGGTGCTGCCGGCCGTGGTGTTCCCTGACCGGCACGCCGACTTCGACTGGATGAACCCGCAAATTCCCGCCGCGATACTGGCGGGCCTGGTGGCCTGGCGTACGCGCAGCACGCTGTTGACGCTGGGCGTGGGCATGGGCGCGCTGTGGGCATTGAAGCACTGGGGGCTGTAGGCAAAGCGCGCGCACGTCTGCCGACAAAAGCGTCGGAGGGCGATGAAGGTGCGGGATCGTTTTGAAGAATGGCGTCCCAGGCAGGAATTGAACCTGCAACCTTCCCCTTAGGAGGGGGATGCTCTATCCAATTGAGCTACTGAGACGCTAGAACCGGGCAGTGAACACTGCACGGTTGGACGGCCAGCATGTTAACCAGCATGCTGCCGTTTGTCATGCTGCAACAGGCCTTTTTCACGTAATCCTTTTCTGCGGTTCCGTGGCTGGTTAGGTCAGGTACGGGATCACGCCTTCATCATGAAGCAGTTTGAACAACCCAGTCACCGCTGCGTCGAGCGTAGTGGAATTGTCCAGCACATGCACGGCAGGGTCGTCGAAGGCTTGCAGCCCCGCATTACGCGCCAGCCGCTGTTCGATCTCGTCCGGGGTTTCCCTGCCTCTGGCCAGCAAGCGCTGGCGCAATACCTGAGGCTTCACGTCGATGAGCACTGCCAGAAGATCTGGGTAGCGCCGCCGCGCTTCAGCCAGATAGGCACGAGAGCCGTTCACCAGCACCGAACTGCCCGCGTCCAGCCATTGATCAACGTGCTGCGCGATCCCGTAGCTCAGCCCATTGGCTTGCCAATGCATGGCAAAGGCACCCTGCGCACGCATCGCGTCGAACTGTTGGGCAGTGACGCCTTGGGCTGCTTCGCCTTTGGCTTCGGCCGAGCGTGTGATGATGCGGCGAGCAATTTTCACCCCGGCAGCAGTGAGTTGCGCGCGCGCGGCATTGATCAGGGAATCTTTCCCTGAACCCGACGGTCCTATCAGAAATATCAGGCGGCCTGTCGCTGATCGCCGTGCGCTTGCGTCATGTTGCATAGCCACTATGCTCTATGGAAGGAAACCCGCGCATTCTAGGAGTTTTCTTGGCCTTTTGCTGCGTTTTACCAGTTTTTGACGGCAGAAGACTGACGGCGGGACAAGTCGGAGCATGTAAAACTTTTCAAACCAGTGCTCATTTCTGATAATTGGTACTGGCAGAAAGCCTTTACCGGGCTCACTATTTGTCACAGAATTGACGCCAAGGAAACGGCGACCATGAGGCAAGATGAGCATCCAATTTTCCACGAGGGTTGAACATTTTGTTGTCGCCACGGTCGTATTTCCACCCCGTGCGGCCAATTTGAGAACCGCGTCCCCTGAACCAGTAAATCCGGTCAATTTATATGCGCCCAATGAAACAGGCTATTTACTCCAGCCGCACCGCTGACAAGTTTGTCGTCCGCCTGCCAGATGGGATGCGTGAGCGCATTGCCGAGGTAGCGCGCAACCATCACCGCAGCATGAACTCCGAGATCATCGCGCGCCTGGAACAGAGCCTTATCCAGGAAGGCGCGTTGGGTGACGAGCTGAGCATGCGCCTGGACAGCCCTGAACTGTCCCTGCATGAGCGCGAGTTGCTGCAACGCTTCCGCCAACTGTCCCATCGCCAGCAGAACGCTCTGGTCGCCCTCATCGCTCACGATGTAGAAATGGCCGCCGACGCTTCCTGAAGGTTGCCAGCGAACACAAAAAAGCCAGCGTAAGCTGGCTTTTTTATTGTTCGTCACATCATTAGCAATCGTCTGTAGGAGCAGCCTTGCGCTGCGAAGAGGCCAGTGACAACACCATGAATGTTGGCTGCTATCAGGGCCTCTTCGCAGCACAAGGCTGCTCCTACAGGCCATGGGCTGGCCCCTCCACGAATTAGAGCAGGAACAGCGTCGCCAAGCCCAGGAAGATGAAGAACCCGCCGCTGTCGGTCACCGCCGTGATCATCACGCTGGAGCCCATCGCCGGATCGCGCCCCAGGCGTGTCAGGGTCATCGGGATCAACACCCCCATCAACGCTGCCAACAGCAGGTTCAAGGTCATTGCCGCGGTCATCACCAGGCCCAACGACCAACTGCCATACAGCCAGAACGCCACCGCACCGATCACGCCACCCCAGATCAAGCCGTTGAGCAACGAAACCGCCAGCTCCTTACGCATCAGGCGGCTGGTATTGCCTGGCGACACTTGGTCCAGCGCCATCGCGCGCACGATCATGGTGATGGTCTGGTTGCCGGAGTTACCACCGATACCCGCCACGATCGGCATCAAGGCGGCCAGTGCTACCAGCTTCTCGATCGACCCCTCGAACAGGCCGATCACCCGCGAAGCCAGGAATGCAGTAATCAGGTTGATGGCCAGCCACGCCCAACGGTTGCGCAGCGAACGCCAGACCGAGGCGAAGATGTCTTCTTCTTCGCGCAGGCCGGCCATGTTCAGCACTTCGCTCTCGCTCTCTTCACGGATCAGGTCGACCATTTCGTCAATGGTCAGACGGCCGATCAGGCGATCGCTCTTGTCCACCACCGGGGCGGATACCAGGTCGTAACGTTCGAAGGCTTGAGCCGCGTCGTAGGCATCTTCCTCGGGGTGGAAGGACACAGGGTCGGTCGCCATGACCTCTGCCACCTTCTTGTCCGGGTCGTTGACCAGCAGGCGCTTGATGGGCAGCACGCCCTTGAGAATGCCGTCATAGTCGACCACGAACAGTTTGTCGGTGTGGTTAGGCAGCTCTTTCAGGCGGCGCAGGTAGCGCAATACGACTTCGAGGCTGACGTCTTCGCGGATGGTGACCATCTCGAAGTCCATCAACGCACCGACCTGCTCCTCGTCGTAGCTCAGCGCCGAACGCACGCGCTCGCGTTGCTGGGCATCGAGGGTTTCCATCAACTCGTGAACGACGTCGCGCGGCAGCTCGGGTGCCAGGTCGGCCAGCTCGTCGGCGTCCATTTCCTTGGCAGCGGCGAGCAGCTCGTGATCGTCCATGTCGGCGATCAGCGATTGGCGAACCGAATCGGATACTTCAAGCAGGATGTCGCCGTCGCGGTCCGAGCGCACCAGCTGCCAGACCGTCAGGCGGTCTTCCAGGGGCAATGCTTCGAGGATGTAGGCGACGTCGGCGGGGTGCAGGTCATCGAGCTTGCGCTGCAGCTCAACGAGGTTCTGGCGGTGGACGAGGTTTTCGACCAGGTCGTGATGAGCACCCTCCTGGCGGTGGGTGAGGTCTTCGACGACGCGCTGGCGCTGCAGCAGTTCAACCACCTGAGCCAGGCGATCCTGCAGGCTCTCTTGCGCTTTCTTTACTTCTACTTCAGTCATAGGCGAACTCCACTCCCAGCAGCGGAGCACGCCGGGGGAATCAATCGGTCAGATCTTTCTGTATGAATCTTGTTAGGGAGTAACTACTGGGTAAGTCCATGGTGGTATTCCACAAGCCCCGGCGGGGCTGACGGGCGCAATCATACACTGCCTAAGCTGTCAGATCGCTTAAATTTTTGGCCAGAACAATCGTTTGCGAGATAAAGCTAGGACAACGCTCGAAGCTATCTGTGCGACGGCACAAGCAAAAGAAAAAACACAGATGCCGCGCAAAAGATTATCGGGCCGGTTTATGTGCAGTCTAGCGGGCATCACTGAGAAACAGTGAACGGGAGAAAACAAAAAGCCCGCTCATTTGAGCGGGCTTCTTGATTGTATGGCGGACTCAGCAGGATTCGAACCTGCGACCGCTCGGTTCGTAGCCGAGTACTCTATCCAGCTGAGCTATGAGTCCGTGGTCGGTATTTTTAGGCCAGGTTACCACTGGCTTGTTGAAGCGTCTTTGCAAGCAGAGCCACTTCAAAAGTGGCGGACTCAGCAGGATTCGAACCTGCGACCGCTCGGTTCGTAGCCGAGTACTCTATCCAGCTGAGCTATGAGTCCGTGGTTGGTAGTTTTAGACCAGATTACCACTGGTTGTTTGAAGTAGCCTTGTAAGCAAAGCCACTTCAAAAGTGGCGGACTCAGCAGGATTCGAACCTGCGACCGCTCGGTTCGTAGCCGAGTACTCTATCCAGCTGAGCTATGAGTCCGTGTCTTGCCGCGCATTATAGGTCGCTGAAACATTTTTGCAAGAACTTTTTTCGTTTAATTTCAACTACTTAGCGTTCTTACTGTTTACAGCGGCCTAAGCGAATAATGGCGGTGAAGGGGGGATTCGAACCCCCGATACCCTTATGAGGTATACTCCCTTAGCAGGGGAGCGCCTTCGGCCACTCGGCCACCTCACCGCAACACGAGGCGAATATTAAAGAACCTCTTTCACCTTTGCAACCCTTTTTTTGAAAAAAACTTCAAAAGAATTAAAGGCTTGGCTCCTCGTCCTTCTCTTTCTTGATCCGCAGGTAGATTTCCTCGCGGTGCACAGCCACTTCTTTCGGGGCGCTGACGCCAATACGCACCTGGTTGCCTTTGACGCCAAGCACCGTCACGGTGATCTCGCCGTCTCCAATGATCAGGCTCTCGGCGCACCGGCGAGTCAGAATCAACATAGCTTTCTCCTTACGCAAAACATTCAGGGATAACAGTCTTTGGTATCGGGGCCTGGTCGCGGACGACGACCCAGCCCTGGTTGCCCGCCCCGCAGCAGCGCGTGCGTGGCGAGCAGAAACGCGAAGGGCGCGGCAAGCCGCGCCCTTCCAGGCAGCGCCTTACTCGCCCTGTCGGGCAGGAGCGTCCAGTTCGAACGCGGTGTGCAGCGCGCGTACGGCCAGCTCCAGGTACTTCTCTTCGATCACGACCGACACCTTGATCTCGGAGGTGGAGATCATCTGGATGTTGATACTCTCCTTGGCCAGGGCTTCGAACATGCGGCTGGCAACACCTGCGTGGGAGCGCATGCCAACGCCAACGATCGAGACCTTGGCGATCTTGGTGTCGCCGATCACTTCACGGGCACCGATTTCGCGGGCGGTGTTTTCCAGCACGTTCTGCGCCTTCTCGTACTCGTTGCGGTGTACGGTGAAGGTGAAGTCGGTGGTGTTATCGTGCGCCACGTTCTGCACGATCATGTCGACCTCGATGTTCGAGGCGCTGATCGGGCCGAGGATCTTGAAGGCCACGCCCGGGGTGTCCGGCACGCCGCGAATGGTCAGCTTGGCTTCATCACGGTTGAAGGCGATACCGGAAATGATCGGCTGTTCCATGGATTCCTCTTCATCAATGGTAATGAGGGTACCCGGACCCTCCTTGAAGCTGTGCAGCACGCGCAGCGGGACGTTGTACTTGCCGGCGAACTCCACCGAACGGATCTGCAGCACCTTGGAACCGAGGCTGGCCATTTCCAGCATCTCTTCGAAGGTGATCTTCTCCAGGCGCTGTGCCTGCGGCACCACGCGCGGGTCAGTGGTGTAGACGCCATCGACATCGGTGTAGATCTGGCACTCGTCAGCCTTGAGCGCCGCCGCCAGGGCTACGCCGGTGGTGTCGGAGCCGCCACGGCCGAGGGTGGTGATGCTGCCGTGCTCGTCGACCCCCTGGAAACCTGCAACCACGACCACACGCCCTTCCTTGAGGTCGGCGCGAATCTTCTGGTCGTCGATCTGCAGGATGCGGGCTTTGTTGTGCGAGCTGTCGGTCAGAATGCGCACCTGGTTACCGGTGTAGGACACCGCTGGCACACCACGCTTGATCAAGGCCATGGTCAGCAGGGCAATGGTGACCTGCTCACCGGTCGACACGATCACATCCAGTTCACGCGGAACCGGCTGATCGGTGATCTGCTTGGCCAGATCGATCAGGCGATTGGTTTCACCGCTCATGGCCGACAGCACGACCACCAGGTCGTCGCCCGCCTCACGGTGTTTCTTGACCTTTTCGGCTACCTGCTCGATCCGCTCGATGGAACCGACAGAGGTGCCGCCAAATTTCTGTACGATCAACGCCATTTCAATGGTGCCTCAGCCCATACAGGGCCCCAAAAAACAATCCAACATGAAGGAGCCGGCGACTAGACCGCCGGCCCCCTCATCTCAAAGTCCCTGCTCTGCGAACGGCACGGCCAGCGCCAGGGCCTGGTCCAGCGCAGCGACGTCGACGCCGCCACCCTGGGCCATGTCCGGACGGCCACCGCCCTTGCCACCCACTGCCGCAGCGGCTTGTTTCATCAGATCGCCAGCCTTGAGTTGGCTGGAGAGGTCCTTGGTCACGCCGGCCACCAGCACGACCTTGCCCTCATGCTCACTGCCCAGCAGGATCACTGCGTGGCCGAGCTTGTTCTTCAGCTGATCGACCAGGGCCAGCAAGGCCTTGCCATCTTGCCCATCCAGGCGAGCGGCAAGCACCTTGGCGCCCTTGACCTCAACGGCCGCGTTGGAGAGATCATCCCCGGCGGCGCTGGCGGCCTTGGCCTGCAGCTGTTCCAGCTGCTTCTCCAGCTGACGGTTGCGCTCGAGCACCGCCGACAGCTTGTCGATCAGGTTGTCACGGTTACCCTTGACCAGTTGCGCGGCTTCCTTCACCTGCTCTTCAGCAGCGTTCAGGTAGGCCAGCGCAGCCGCGCCGGTAACCGCTTCGATACGACGTACCCCAGAGGCCACGCCGCCTTCGCTGATGATCTTGAACAGGCTGATATCGCCAGTGCGCTTGGCATGGATACCCCCGCACAGCTCCACCGAGAAGTCGCCACCCATGCTCAGCACGCGCACGGTATCGCCGTACTTCTCGCCGAACAAGGCCATGGCGCCTTTGCGCTTGGCGGTCTCGATGTCGGTCACCTCGGTCAGCACTTCGGTGTTGCGGCGCACTTCACGGTTGACGATGTCTTCCAGGGCCTTGATCTGCTCTGGCTTGACCGCCTCGAAGTGGCTGAAGTCGAAACGCAGGCGCTGGCTGTCGACCAGCGAGCCTTTCTGTTGTACGTGATCGCCCAGCACCTGGCGCAGCGCTTCGTGCAGCAGGTGAGTGGCCGAGTGGTTCAGCGACGTGGCGTGCTGCACGTCGGCGTCGACCTTGGCCTCGACCTCGGCACCCACGCTCAATGCACCGCTGGCAACCACACCGTGGTGCAGGAAGGCACCGCCGGTTTTGGTGGTGTCGCGCACGTCAAAGCGCACGGCGCCAGCCTGCAGGAAGCCGCTGTCACCCACCTGGCCGCCGGACTCGGCGTAGAACGGCGTGCGGTCGAGGATCACCACGCCCTGCTCGCCTTCGCCCAACTGCTCGACGGCCTGGCCGTCCTTGTACAGAGCAATGACCTTGGCCTGGCCTTCGGTGGTGGTGTAGCCCAGGAAGTCTGTGGCGGTGTCGACCTTGACCAGGCTGTTGTAGTCCATGCCGAAGGCGCTGGCAGAGCGCGCACGCTCACGCTGAGCGTCCATTTCACGCTCAAAACCGGCTTCGTCGATGGTCAGCTCGCGCTCGCGGGCGATGTCGGCGGTCAGGTCCATGGGGAAGCCGTAGGTGTCGTACAGTTTGAACACCACGTCACCCGGCACCACGTCACCCTGCAGTTGCGCCAGGTCCTGCTCGAGGATGCGCAGGCCTTGCTCCAGGGTCTTGGCGAATTGCTCTTCTTCAGCCTTGAGCACGCGCTCGATATGCGCCTGCTGGCTCTTCAGCTCTGGGAAGGCTTCGCCCATCTCGGCCACCAGTGCGGCAACGATCTGGTAGAAGAAGCTGCCCTTGGCGCCCAGCTTGTTGCCGTGGCGGCAAGCGCGGCGAATGATGCGGCGCAGCACGTAGCCACGGCCTTCGTTGGACGGCAGCACGCCGTCTGCGATCAGGAAGCCGCACGAACGGATATGGTCGGCGACCACTTTCAGCGACGCCTGGCTGTCATTGCTGCAACCGATGGCCTTGGCCGCGGCGCTGAGCAGGTTCTGGAACAGGTCGATCTCGTAGTTCGAGTGAACATGCTGCAGTACCGCACTGACACGCTCCAGGCCCATGCCGGTGTCTACCGAGGGGGCTGGCAGCGGGTGCAGGACGCCATCGGCGGTGCGGTTGAACTGCATGAAGACGTTGTTCCAGATCTCGATGTAGCGGTCGCCGTCTTCTTCCGGCGAGCCGGGTGGGCCGCCCCAGATGTCGGCGCCGTGGTCGTAGAAGATCTCGGTGCAAGGGCCGCACGGGCCGGTATCGCCCATGGTCCAGAAGTTGTCGGACGCGTACGGGGCGCCTTTGTTGTCACCGATGCGCACCATGCGCTCGGCCGGCACGCCGATTTCCTTGGTCCAGATGTCGTACGCTTCGTCATCGGTGGCGTAGACGGTGACCCAGAGCTTTTCCTTCGGCAGGTTCAGCCACTTGTCCGAGGTCAGGAAGGTCCAGGCGTAGGTGATCGCGTCGCGCTTGAAATAGTCGCCGAAGCTGAAGTTGCCCAGCATCTCGAAGAACGTATGGTGACGCGCGGTGTAGCCGACGTTTTCCAGGTCGTTGTGCTTGCCGCCGGCGCGTACGCATTTCTGGCTGCTGACGGCGCGGGTGTAGGCGCGCTTTTCCTGGCCGAGGAAGCAGTCCTTGAACTGGTTCATGCCGGCGTTGGTAAACAGCAGGGTCGGGTCATTGCCCGGGATCAGGGAGCTGGAGGCAACTCGGGTGTGTCCCTGCTCTTCGAAGAAGCGAAGGAAGGCTTCACGGATTTCTGCGCTTTTCATAGGTTCTTCCACGGAAACGGCGGCCCTGATGGGCAAACGCGTCGACGAAACGACGGCAAAGGGCCGCATTATATCGGTCCTGCAAACTCGGTGCAGTGTGTTTATGCGATGGAAAACGTCGAATAGACGGTTTTCAGGCGGTTGCAAACGAAAATGACATGATCGGATGCTAATTGCAGCCTTTCGCCACTGGCAAGCCCATTACGGCCGAAGGGAAGGGAAAATGGAATAGACGGTGAATTAAAAGGTTTTCATGGTGAAACAGGATCCAATAATCCTGCATTTCCGGTAGGCGCAGCCTTGTGCTGCGAAGCGGCCAGTGTAATCAGCGAGCATTCATTGTGCTTGCACTGGCCGCTTCGCAGCACAAGGCTGCTCTTACAAGGGCGGTATTCAGCCTAGGCGCTGGCCCGAATCCGGTACTACCAGAATTCCCGCGCGCAGCCCGTTTTTTACCTTAGGGTTGGGGAAGATGATCCGCGCGCCCTCCTCCTCGACCACCCAGCGCATTTCGGCCAGGTCTTCGGCCAGCAGGTAACCCTTGCTCAGCTCGGAGAAGTTTTCGATATCCGCCGGCAAGTGCAGGCGGAAGCCCTCGCTGTGCTTGATGATCTCGCGGGCGACGCTGAACAGTTTCAAGCCCTCCAGCGAGTCTTCAGTCTCAGGCTCGGTGCCTTCGATGATCTGGATCAGGCGCTCTTCCAGCTTGTCGAGGTTGACCTGCTCGTTCTGCCCGAACGGCCGCGCCTTGCCAAGCTCCAGGGTGAACGCCTCGGCGTCGAGCTGCTCGTAGGTGAAGGCGCTGAAGGTAATGGACGACTTGCTCTGCAACAGCACGGCCTCCATACCCGCTGCGGCCAGGCGCGCCAGCTCCCGGCGGGAATGCTTGCGCCCTTCCTTGTAGGGGTACAGGGCAAACTGCTCGATCTTCGAGCCACGGATGGCGGTATGCAGGTCGTAATGCAGGCGGGGGCGGCCCGGCTTGCTGAAGAACACCCGGGCAAACTGTTCAAGTTCGGCGGCGCGCAGCGCCTCGAAACCACTGGACAGCTCGTGGCGACCATTGAACAGGCGGTTGATGTCCTGCTCGACGAAGCGCTCGCCCTTGCGGATGGCCGCCGGGTTGCCGAACAGGAACAACACCCGCGAACGCGGCTTGATCTTGCCATTGGCCACGCCATGCAACAGGCGCTCGAGCAACTCGATCGGCGCCGTTTCGTTACCATGGATACCGGCCGACAGCAGCAGGTCGAGCCCACTGTCCTCATGCTCGGGCGGGCGCACCTCAAGGGCGCCCTCCCCCAGCCAGCGCAAACGCACGCCCTTGGGTGTAACTTGGGTCTTCTCGGCCGGTTCGTGATCGGTCAAGGTCAGCTCAAGCAATTTGCCGAGGGCGAGCATAGGCACTTCCTTAGTGGTGGTGGCCGCAATCAGGGCCATGGACGTGATCGTCGCCATCAGCGGCTTCAGCCAGCTCCATTTCCAGCTGCAGGCTGACCAGGTTGGTGGCCATCGGGCGCAGCAGCAGGTTGGCATACTCGGTGTCGTTTTCATCGACATCCACGCCAATCAGCAACTGGCCGCGGCCGTCCTGCTGAATCCACACTTCCTTGCCTTGCCAGACCACAGCAAAACGGGTGCAGGAGGTTTCCAGCTGGGTGCCGTCTTCGTCTTCGAGGATCAGGCGCAGGGCATCGGTCATTACTTAGTCTCTCTTCAAGGTTGGCGTTGGAACGGATAGACCGAACCCAATTTCAGAATCTGGGTCAACTCATCCAGTGCCGTACGGCATTCGACCAGCAGTTGCGGATCGGCCAGCTCCGCTTCGCCAAGGCGATCGCGGTAATGCTTGTCGACCCATTGCAGCAGGGTGTCGTACAGCGGCGCGGTCATGATAACGCCTGGATTCACCGCCGCCAGTTCCGATTCCTTCAATGCCACGCGCAGACGCAGGCAAGCAGGGCCTCCGCCGTTCTGCATGCTCTGCTTGAGGTCGAACACTTTGACCTCTTTGACCGGGCCGCCCTGCTGGGTCAGTTGTTCCAGGTAGGCCCAGACGCGCTCGTTACTGCGGCACTCTTCCGGCACTACCAGCAGCATGGAGCCGTCGTCACGGCTGAGCAGCTGGCTGTTGAACAGGTACGAACGCACGGCGTCGTCTACTGCCACCGCCGCACGCGGCACACGGATGGCCTGGAAGTTGCCGCCCTTGTTGGCCAGTTTAGCTTGCAGCTGGCCAAGCACCGCATCGGTCTCCAGGAAGGCGTCCTCGTGGTAGAACAGCACCTCGCCGTTACCCACCGAAATCACGTCGTTGTGGAACACGCCCTGGTCGATCACTGCCGGGTTCTGTTGAGCGTAGACCACGCCGTCATCGCGCAGGCCGTGCAGCCGCACCACGGCCTGGGACGCCTCCAGGGTTTGCCGCGCCGGGTACTTCTGCGGCGCAGGGTAGCGGCTGTCGAAGGCGCTTCGGCCGTAGACGAAGAATTCGACGCCCGCCTCGCCATAGCTGCGGCAGAAGCGAGTGTGGTTGGCCGCGCCCTCGTCACCGAACTGCGCCACCGCCGGCAATGCCTCGTGGTGGGCGAAGTGCTTGGCATCGGCGAACATCGCCTCCAGCACGCGGCTGGTGGTCGGGTGCTCGATGCTGCGGTGGTATTTGCAGTTGAGGTTGGCAGCAGTGAAGTGCACGCGGCCATCGGCGGTGTCGGCACTGGGGCTGACCGTGGCAGCGTTGGCCACCCACATGCTTGAGGCCGAGCAGCTGGCCACCAGCAACGGCATGGCCTCCTTGGCGGCGCGCTGGATCACTTCGGCATCGCTGCCAGTGAAGCCCAGGCGGCGCAGCGCAGCTACGTCCGGGCGCTCCTGCGGGGCCAGCACGCCCTGCTTGAAGCCCATGTCGGCCAAGGCCTTCATCTTTGCCAGGCCCTGGCGCGCCGCTTCACGCGGGTTGGACGCCTGCTGGCTGTTGCTTTGCGAAGCCACATTGCCGTAAGACAAGCCGCCATAGTTGTGGGTAGGCCCCACCAGGCCATCAAAATTCACTTCATAGGATTTCATCGGCTAGGCTCCGAGACCGTTTGTTATAGGGTGACGCCCGGCGTCAAGGTTGCCGGCAAGGCAAGGCTGGCGGTCTCCAGCGAAGCCACGGGGTAAGCGCAGTAGTCGGCCGCGTAATAGGCGCTGGCGCGGTGGTTGCCGCTGTTGCCGACACCCCCGAACGGCGCGCTGCTGGCGGCGCCGGTCAACTGTTTGTTCCAGTTGACGATGCCCGCCCGGCTGCGCAGCCAGAAGTACTGGTAACGGGCGCGGGAGTCGGACAGCAGCCCGGCGGCCAGGCCGTACTGGGTGTTGTTGGCCTCATCGATGGCGGCCTCGAAATCGGCGTAGCGAATCACCTGCAGCAACGGGCCGAAGAACTCTTCGTCCGGGCGGTCGGCAACGGCGCTGACATCGAGAATGCCCGGTGTCAGCAACGCGGCATCAGCCTCGGGCTGGGTCATTTCCAGCAACTTCACAGCGCCCTTGCCCACCAGCTCTGCCTGGGCTGCGATCAGCGCCTGTGCTGCCTGCAGCGAAATCACCGAACCCATGAACGGCGCTGGCTGCTGGTCGAAAGCGCCAACGGTGATGCTTTTGCACACCTCGACCAGCCGCGTGATCAACGAATCGCCCCACGCCCCTTGCGGCACCAGCAGGCGTCGTGCACAGGTGCAGCGCTGGCCAGCAGAAATGAAGGCCGACTGGATGATGGTGTACACCGCAGCGTCCAGGTCCTTGACCTCGTCCACCAGCAACGGGTTGTTGCCGCCCATCTCCAGCGCGAGGATCTTGTCCGGGCGCCCGGCGAACTGCTGGTGCAACAGGTTGCCAGTGCGGCTGGAGCCGGTGAAGAACAACCCGTCGATACCCGGGTTGGCCGCCAGCGCCACGCCCGTTTCACGCGCGCCCTGGACCAGGTTGAGCACTCCGGCAGGCAAGCCGGCGGCGATCCAGCAGTTGACCGTCAGTTCGGCCACCTTGGGCGTCAGCTCGCTGGGCTTGAAGACCACGCAGTTGCCCGCCAGCAGTGCCGGCACAATGTGCCCATTGGGCAAGTGGCCGGGGAAGTTGTAGGGCCCGAACACTGCCACCACACCGTGGGGCTTGTGCCGCAGCACGGCCGTGGCATCGGCCAGTGGGCCGCTTTTTTCACCGGTGCGCTCGCGGTAGCTCTGTACCGAAATCGCCACCTTGTTGATCATGCTGGTGACTTCGGTCGCCGATTCCCACAGCGGCTTGCCGGTTTCTTCGCCGATGCAATGCGCCAGCGCTTCAGCATGCTGCTTCAGCTGTTCGGCAAACTTTTCCAGCACATCGATACGTGCCTCCAGGCTCAACTGCGCCCAGGCCGGAAAGTTCTGGCGCGCAGCCTTCACGGCAGCGTCAACCTGGCTGGCGTCGGCGCCCTGCCCGTCCCAGACAACGGCCTGGGTCACGGGATTGAGCGATTGCAGGGGTGCTCCCTGGCCGGCCTGCCAGTGGCCGGCGATGTAATGCGTAGTCATTTACTGGGCCTCCCGGCTTGCCGACAGCGGCACGGCACGCACGTTGTCGCCAGCCCCCATGCGCAGGCGCTTGGCGGTCAGCGGGTCGACCACCAGGGTGCCAGCCGCCAGGCGTGCAGGCGCGGCCGTGATGCGGCAGTCGTCGCGTTTGCGGTTGTGGATGATGTAAGGGGTGGCGTCATCGCCCGGGGTACCGACCGCCAGCACCAGGGTCTGGCTTTCGCGCACGGCACGAATCTTCGCGGTCTCGCACTCGATGGCGGGGCCTGCGTCGAAGATGTCGACATAGCCCTGGTAGTTGAAACCTTCCTGCTTGAGCATGGCCAGCGCAGGCTCGGTGTCGGTGTGGACACGCCCGATCACGTTGCGCGCGGCTTCGGAGAGGAAGCAGGTGTACAGCGGGAACTTGGGCATCAGCTCGGCGATGAACGACTTGTTGCCCACCCCGGTCAGGTAGTCGGCCTGGCTGAACTCCATCTTGAAGAAGTGGCGGCCCAGGCTTTCCCAGAACGGCGAGCGGCCCTGCTCGTCGGACATGCCGCGCATCTCGGCAATGATCTTCTTGCCGAACAGCTCCGGGAACTCGGCGATGAACAACATCCGCGCCCGCGATAGCAAGCGGCCATTGAGGCCGGAACGGTAGTCACTGCGCAAAAACAACGAGCACAGCTCGGAGTTGCCGGTCAGGTCGTTGGCCAGGAACAGGGTGGGGATCTCGCGGTAGATGTTCAGCTCCTGCGAGGCGCTGACGGTGAGCCCGACCCGGTAGTTGTACCAAGGCTCACGCAGGCCGACGGCCCCGGCGATGGCGCTGATGCCCACCACCAGGCCCTCGTCGTTTTCCAGCACGAACAGGTAGTCGGTATCGCCCCGCTCGGCTTCGCCACGGAAGCTCTTCTCGGCCCAGCCCACGCGATGCCCAAGGCGCTCTTCGTTGGCTGGCAGCGTGGTCAGCCCGGTGGTACCGGTGCTGCGAGCCAATTCGATCAGCGCGGGTAAATCGCTGCTGCGTACGGGACGAACGATCATGCTATCTCCTTGAGCGGCGACCTCTGCCACCGCGAAACGCTTCGTTTCGAGCTTGCTGTTTCGAGCTGCCTGCGCAGGCTCACGCCTTAGACGGCAACCAGCCGCACGCTTGCACCCTCACCGACACCCAGGGCCTCGGCTGCGTCGCGCCCCAAGCTGACCGGCTTGCCGGGCACCCAGTCGAGTTCCAGCAACACCGCGCGGTAGTCCTGCAACTGGCCGTTGCACACCAGGTACGGGCGCCCCCCCTTGGCCGGGGCCTCCTCCAGCTTGACCGGTACTACACGGCTCTGGGCAATCGAGCGGATGCCCGAAGCCCGTGCGTGCAAGGTCGGCCCGCCGTCGAAGATGTCGATGTAGTGCTCGGTCTCAAAGCCTTCACGCATCAGGATGTCGAAGGTGATCTGCGCCCGCGGATGCACTTGGCCCATGGCCTCCTGGGCTTCGTCGGGCAGCAGCGGCACGTAGATCGGGTAGTGCGGCATCAGTTCGGCCAGGAAGGTACGGCTCTTCAGCCCGCACAGGCGCTCGGCATGGGCGTAGTTGAGGTCGAAGAAGTTGCGGCCTATGGCATCCCAGAAGGGCGACTCGCCCTGATCGTCGCTGTAACCCACGATCTCGGTCACCACCGAATCGGCAAAACGCTCCGGGTGCGAGGCCATGAACAGCAGGCGGCCACGCGAGTTGAGCTCGGCCCAGCCGCTGCCGACCAATTCGGGCAGCACGTAGAAGCTGGTCAGCAAGCTGTTGCCAGTCAGGTCGTGGCACAGCGAGAGAACGTGGATCTTGTTGTGGATCTTCAGCTCGCGCGAGGCGTGCACGAAGGTCTCGTTACGGAAACTGTAGAACGGCTCGGAGTAACCGGCCGAGGCGACGATGGCCGAGCAGCCGGCAAGCTTGCCGGTGTCGCTGTCTTCGAGCACGAAGAAGTAGCTTTCTTCGCCATTGAAGCTGACCTCGGCGGCGAAGGAGGTTTCCGACGCGGCGATCTTGTCGCCCAGACGGGCAGTATCGTCCGGCAGCGAGGTGACACCAATGGGGCTGTCGGCAGCCATGCGCTGCACTTCGTTCAGGTCAGCCATTTGCGCGGGGCGCATCACCAGCATGGTGTCACTCCTTTGGTAAAGCGGGCCGTTCGTGACGGCACGAAAAAACGGCGGGCGCGTGATTGAAACGGCAAGCACGCGCCCGCACTGGAATTCAGCTATCGCCGGCCCGCTAAGGGCCGGCGAAGGGACCGCAGGCGAATCAGCCTTGGGTCAGTTTGGCCACGGCGCGCTCGAAGCGGTCCAGGCCTTCTTCGATGTCGGCGTCTTCAACCACCAGGCTAGGCGCGAAACGCACCACGTCCGGGCCGGCCTGCAGCACCATCACACCTTCTTTCTCGGCGGCGTTGAGCACGTCCTTGGCCTTGCCCTGCCAGGCGTCGGTCAGCACGCAACCGATCAGCAGGCCGACGCCACGCACCTGGGAGAACAGGCCGTACTGCTGGCCGATCTTCTCCAGGCGGGTTTTAAAACGCGTGTGCTTGGCCTTGATGCCGGCCAGGGTTTCAGGGGTGTTGATCACGTCCAGCACGGCGCAGGCAACGGCGCAGCCCAGCGGGTTACCGCCATAGGTGGTGCCGTGGGTGCCGACGGCCAGGTGTTTGGCCAGCTCGGTGGTGGTCAGCATGGCGCCGATCGGGAAGCCGCCGCCCAGGCTCTTGGCGCTGGTCAGGATATCCGGGGTTACACCGTAGTGCTGGTAGGCATACAGCGAACCGGTACGGCCAACGCCGGTCTGCACTTCGTCGAAGATCAGCAGGGCATTGTGCTCATCGCACAGCTTGCGTGCGCCTTCCAGGTACGCCTTGTCGGCCGGCACCACACCACTTTCGCCCTGGATCGGTTCGATTACCACGGCGCAGGTCTTGCCGGAAATCTGTGCTTTCAGTGCTTCCAGGTCGTTGTAAGGCACATGGCTGATGCCGGTGATCTTCGGCCCGAAGCCATCGGAGTACTTCGGCTGGCCACCGACGCTGACGGTGAACAGGGTACGCCCGTGGAAGCTGTTCACGGTGGCGATGATTTCGTGCTTTTCAGGGCCGAAGCGGTCATGGGCCACGCGACGGGCCAGCTTGAAGGCGGCCTCGTTGGCCTCGGCACCGGAGTTACAGAAGAAGGCACGGTCGGCAAACGTCGCGTCTACCAGCTTGTGCGCCAGGCGCAGGGCCGGCTCGTTGGTGAAGACGTTGGACACGTGCCAGAGGGTGTTGGCCTGCTCGGTCAGCGCCTTGACCAGTGCCGGATGGCAGTGACCCAGGGCATTGACGGCGATACCGCCAGCAAAGTCGATCAGCTCGCGACCCGACTGGTCCCAAACCCGGGAACCCTCGCCTCGGACAGGAATGAAGGCCGCCGGCGAATAGTTGGGAACCATGACCTGGTCGAAATCGGCACGTTGCACCGGGGCTTGCTCAACGGACATCTGAGTCTCCTGAAGAGGAACGCTGGCCTGGAAGTGGCGAGCGATGGGGGGATTGTAAGGACTGATCAGCGCCTGTCCTTGCGGCCAAGCGACAACTTGTTACAGCGCAAAACCCTGTTTTACCCAGGCTTTCGGCAATGCGACAAACACTGTCGCAATCGCGCAGTGTAACGGGAGTGGGTGGCTGGGTGAACGGGTGTTCACACGGAATTGGGCGGGGGGGGGGCGCGGGTGTAGGGCGATGATGTGGCGGTGGCGCGGAAATCGAGCGCCGCCCGCGCGGCGCTTCGCAGCACAAGGCTGCTCCCACATCTGTTTCGGGCCAGTTACGCCTGTACCTACGCGCGCGACCGCCTTGTTTGTTCCGCACGATATCGAGGTGGACGCCAAAGGGCCGCGCGCCTCTGCCTCAGGACTCATTGGCCCGAAACAGATGTGGGAGCAGCCTTGTGCTGCGAAGCGCCGCGCGGGCGGCGCTCGATTTCGGCGCCACCCTCACCCCCAAGGCATTCGCCCGAACCCAACCAGAATCTCAGCCCTTTTCAGCCGGCGCCGAACTCAACTCGAACGGGCTGCTGTTACGCCGCTGGTTGCGATCTTCTCGCGGCGTCGCGCCAAAGAAATTACGGTAGGCACTGGAAAAATGCGGCCCGGAAGAGAACCCGCACGACAAGCCGATCTGGATGATCGACTTGCTGGTCTGCATCAGCATCTGCCGCGCCTTGTTCAGCCGCAACTCGAGGTAATACTGGCTGGGCACGCGGTTCAGGTACTGCTTGAAGATCCGCTCCAGCTGCCGACGCGACACGCACACATGCTGGGCGATCTCGTCGGTGGTCAGCGGCTCTTCGATGTTGGCTTCCATCAGCAGCACAGCCTGGGTCAGTTTGGGGTGGCTGGAGCCCAAGCGGTTTTGCAACGGAATGCGCTGACGCTCGCCGCCCTCGCGAATGCGCTCGACCACCAGCTCCTCGGACACCGCCCCCGCCAGCTCCGCGCCGTGATCACGCGCCAGCACGGCCAGCAACAGGTCGGTCACCGCCATACCACCACAGGCAGTCAGGCGGTCGCGGTCCCAGTCGAACAGGTGGCTGGTGGCGATGACTTTGGGGAAGCGCTCGGCAAAATCATCCTGCCAGCGCCAGTGCACTGCCGCACGGTAACCGTCGAGCAGGCCAAGCTGCGCCAGCGGATACACACCGGCAGACAAGCCACCGATCATGCAACCACTGCGCGCCAGTTGCTTGAGTGCGGTCGACAACACCGAACCCACGGCCTGCGGCGGCTCGTCGGCCAGCAACAAGAGCTTCTGGCACCCTTCGAGGCGGCCATTCCACGGCTCGCCCGGCAAGCGCCAGGCGCCCTCCACCGCCGGCTCGGCCTGCAGAAACGCCAAGTCGTAGACCACATCCGGATGCACCCGCTGGGCCACCTGCAACACTTCCTCGGCCAGCGCCAGGGTCAAGGGCTTGGTGCTGGGCCAGATGAGAAAACCGATTCGCTGGGTGGTCATAGGGTGCGGTCCGAAACCTTGGGGGCGTTCACGTCAGTGGCACAGGGTCAGGCTGCGCTCGCTGCGCAGCATGCCCTATTCTGGTGCAAAGATGCAGCCTACTTTACTTGAGGCTGCCGGAGAGGAACTGCTTGAGCCGCTCCGATTGCGGGTTGGCCAGCACCTCGCGCGGGCAGCCGGTCTCTTCGACCAGGCCCTTGTGCAGGAACACCAACTGGTTCGACACCTCGCGGGCAAAGCCCATCTCGTGGGTCACCACCACCATGGTCCGGCCTTCCTGGGCCAGCGCCTGCATCACCTTGAGCACATCGCCCACCAGCTCGGGGTCGAGGGCCGAGGTCGGCTCGTCGAACAGCATCACCTCAGGCTCGACGGCCAAGGCACGGGCAATCGCCACGCGCTGCTGCTCACCACCGGACATGTGCCCCGGGAAGGCATCCTTGCGGTGGGCCACACCCACCTTGGCCAGGTAGTACTCGGCCTTTTCCAGGGCCTCTTTCTTGCTCACCCCGAGCACGTGCACGGGGGCTTCGATGACGTTCTCCAACGCGGTCATGTGCGACCACAGGTTGAAATGCTGGAACACCATCGACAGGCGCGAGCGCATGCGCTGCAACTGGCGCGCGTCGGCCGCCTTGAGCGCGCCATCCTTGCCAGCGACCAGTTTCAGCTCTTCGTTATTGAGCAGAATCTTGCCGGCGTGGGGCTGCTCCAGCAGGTTGATGCAGCGCAGGAAGGTTGACTTGCCCGAGCCGCTGGAGCCGATGATGCTGATCACATCGCCTGCCTTGGCCGCCAGGGACACGCCCTTGAGCACTTCATGGCTGCCATAGCGCTTGTGCAGGTCTTGGACTTCGAGTTTGTACATGCTGTCGATTCTCACAAAGCGGTCAGTGCTTGCGCGGCGCCAGGTAGCCGAGCCAGCGGCGTTCGGCCATCTTGAACAGGCGCACCAGGATGAAGGTCAGGCACAGGTAGAACACGCCCGCCGTGATGTAGGCCTCGAAAGGCAGGTAGTACTGGGCATTGACCGTGCGCGCCGCACCCGTGATGTCGATCAGGGTGACGATCGACGCCAGGCTGGTGGTCTGCAGCATCATGATCACTTCGTTGCTGTACTGCGGCAATGCCCGGCGCAAGGCCGAGGGCAGCAGGATGCGGCGGTACATCTTGAAGCGCGACATGCCCATGGCCTTGGCCGCTTCGATCTCGCCATGGGGCGTGGCCTTGAGGCTGCCGGCGATGATTTCTGCGGTGTAGGCGCTGGTGTTGACGGCAAAGGCCAGGCAAGCGCAGAAGGTCGCACTGGACAGCAGCGGCCAGAAGATGCTCTCGCGCACCGCTTCGAACTGGGCCAGGCCGTAGTAGATCAGGAACAACTGCACCAGCATCGGCGTACCGCGGATCACATAGGTGTACAACCAGGCGGTGAGGTTCACCAGCGGCTGCTTGGACACCCGCATCAGCCCCAGCGGAATCGCCGCGAGCAAACCGAACAACAGTGACAGCGCCAGCAGCTTCAGGGTGGTCAGCAACCCGCCCAAGTACAGCGGCATGGCCTCCCACACCACGTTGTAGTCGAAGATCATAGTTCAACCACCTTGACGCCTACCGAGTAGCGTTTTTCAAGATACTTCAGCGCCAGCAGCGAGACACTGGTCAGCACCAGGTACAGGGCCGCCACCGCCAGGAAGAAGGTGAAGGGTTCACGGGTAGCGTCCGCCGCCTGCTTGGCCTTGAACATCATGTCCTGCAGGCCGACCACCGAGATCAGCGCCGTGGCCTTGGTCAGCACCAGCCAGTTGTTGGTGAAGCCCGGGATGGCCAGGCGGATCATCTGCGGCACCTGGATGCGGAAGAACACCTGACGGTTGCTCATACCATAGGCCACGCCGGCTTCGGCCTGGCCCTTGGGGATGCCGAGGAAGGCGCCGCGGAAGGTTTCCGACAGGTAGGCGCCAAAAATGAAGCCCAAGGTCCCGATACCCGCCGCCAGCGGATTCAGGTCGATGTAGTCTTCGTAGCCGAGCAGCGGCGCTACCCGGTTGATGATGTCTTGCCCGCCGTAGAAGATCAGCAGGATCAGTACCAAGTCCGGAATACCACGGATGACCGTGGCATACATATCGCCCAGCCAAGCCAGCCAGCGCACTGGCGACAAGCGCAGCGCCACACCGATCAGGCCGAGCACGATGGCCAGGGCCATCGACGACAGGGCGAGCTGCAGCGTCAGCCACGCCCCGTCGAGGATGACTGCCCCGTAGCCTTTCAACATGATGAGGTCCTCGACCTAGAGAATGAAAAATGGTGCAAACCTCAGAGCCTCTGCTGTTTGCACCATTGCACAGGTTTAACCCGACGTCTTACTTCGAGTCTGGACCGTAGATATCGAAATTGAAGTACTTGGCTTCGATTTGTTTGTACTTGCCGTTGGCACGGATGGCGTCGATGGCCGCGTTGATGCGGTCGACGTTGGCCTTGTCGCCCTTGCGCACGGCAATGCCGATGCCGTCACCGAAGTACTTGGCGTCGGTGAATGCGGGGCCTACGAACGCGAAGCCTTTGCCAGCATCGGTCTTCAGGAAGCCATCTTCCAGCAGGGTGGCGTCAGCCACGGTGCCATCGAGGCGACCGGCCGCGACATCCAGGTAGATTTCGTTCTGGGTGCCGTAAGGGACCACGGTGGCACCTTTGGCGCCCAGTACTTCCTTGGCGAAGCGGTCATGGATCGAGCCACGCTGCACGCCGATCTTCTTGCCCTGCAGTTCGTTGAGGCTGTCGCTGACGGTGGTGCCTTCCTTCATGACCAGGCGCGCTGGGGTCAGGTAGTAGCGCTTGGTGAAGTCGACCGATTTCTTGCGGTCTTCGGTGATCGACATCGACGACAGGATAGCGTCGATCTTGCGCACCTTCAGTGCCGGGATCAGGCCGTCGAACTCTTGCTCGACCCAGGTGCACTTGGCTTTCATCTCTTCACACAGGGCATTGCCGATGTCGTAGTCGAAACCGGCGATGCTGCCGTCGGGCTGCTTGAAGGCGAAGGGTGGGTAAGCGGCTTCGATGCCGATTTTCAACGGTTTTTCATCGGCCTGCGACACCAGGGAAAACACGGACAGCGCCAGGGCGCCAAGCAGTGCGAGCTTCTTCATCAGGTAACTCCATCGGTACGGGGCAATACAAGGCAGGGTAACAACTGCCCGATATGCGAATGGGTACAACGCGAGCCGCGCAGGGTTCGACCAAGGCCGCAGACCACGAGCGAGTGAGTGGCATTTTAACGACAGCCCGGTAGTCGATATTTCTTCAAAGCGACAACTACTTACAGAAGCGCTTGAAACCACTGCGGGCGATGTTGACAGCCATTGCAAAACATGCAAAGGCGCAAGGAAAATAACCTATAGACCTAGCAATTACTGGGCCTATTATTCGCAAAGCCTTGTACGACGGCAAGTGTAGCGTGCTGTGTTGCAGAAAATGGCTCGGCAAACGCACCGAAACGGGTCAAGACTGTTTCCGCTCGCCCCGCGCCTGTGCGTAATCGGTGACAGAAGAGTTACCGATGAATGTCGGGTAACAGTAAAGCAAAAAACCCCGCCGGTTGCCCGTGCGGGGTTTTCTGACACAGACACACCCCTGTAGGAGCGGCCTTGTGTCGCGATGGGGCGCGAAGCGGCCCCACCATTTCAGCTTCGCCACTGGCAATGCCGGGGCCGCTTTGCGGCCCTTTCGCGACACAAGGCCGCTCCTACAAGGGCTCGCGCTCTGCCCCAATATCAGGCCGTAGCCAGGTTCATGGCCTTGTGCGTGTCGATCAGATGCTGCACCACACCCGGGTCAGCCAGGGTCGAGATATCACCCAGCGAGCCGTATTCCGCCGTGGCGATCTTGCGCAGGATACGCCGCATGATCTTGCCCGAACGTGTCTTCGGCAGCCCTGGCGCCCACTGGATCACATCCGGCGAGGCAATCGGGCCGATCTCCTTGCGCACCCAGTTCTTCAGCTCCAGGCGCAATTGCTCGCTAGGCTCCACGCCGGCATTGAGGGTGACATAGACATAGATGCCCTGGCCCTTGATGTCGTGCGGCACGCCCACTACTGCCGCTTCGGCAACCTTGGAATGGGCAACCATGGCGCTTTCGATCTCGGCAGTACCCATGCGGTGGCCAGATACGTTGAGCACGTCGTCCACGCGCCCGGTGATCCAGTAGTAGCCATCCTCGTCGCGGCGCGCGCCGTCGCCGGTGAAGTACATGCCCCGGAAGGTTTTGAAGTAGGTGTCGACGAAGCGGTCGTGGTCGCCATACAGCGAGCGCGACTGGCCCGGCCAGGAATCGAGAATCACCAGGTTGCCTTCGGCAGCGCCATCGATCAGGTTGCCCAGGTTATCCACCAGTGCCGGCACCACGCCGAAGAACGGACGGGTCGCGGAGCCCGGCTTGAGGCCAGTGGCGCCCGGCAGCGGGCTGATCAGGATGCCGCCGGTCTCGGTCTGCCACCAGGTGTCGACGATCGGGCAACGCTCCTTGCCGACGGTCTTGTAGTACCAGTTCCACGCTTCGGGGTTGATCGGCTCGCCGACCGAACCCAACAGGCGCAGGCTGGAACCATCAGCACCCTCTACCGCAGCCTGCCCTTCGGCCATCATGGCGCGGATTGCGGTCGGTGCGGTGTAGAGGATATTGACCTTGTGCTTGTCGACGATCTTCGACACACGGGTGATGTCCGGGTAGTTCGGCACGCCTTCGAAAAGCAAGGTGGTGGCGCCGTTGGCCAGCGGGCCGTAGACGATGTAGCTGTGGCCGGTGACCCAGCCAACGTCGGCGGTGCACCAGTAGACTTCACCTGGGCGGTAGTCGAACACGCGCTCGTGGGTCAGCGCGGCGTAAACCAGGTAACCCCCGGTGGTGTGCAGCACGCCCTTGGGCTTGCCGGTGGAGCCGGAGGTGTAAAGGATGAAGAGCGCTTCTTCAGCGCCCATCTCTTTCGGCGCGCAGTGGCTGGAGGCCACTTTCATCAGGTCTTCGTACCAGATGTCGCGGTGTTGGTGCCAGGCGATATCGCCACCGGTGCGCTTGCACACGATGATCTTCTGCACGCTGCTCGTCTCAGGGTTGGTCAGCGCCAGGTCGACGTTGCCTTTGAGCGGCGTACGGCGCCCGCCACGCACACCTTCGTCGGCGGTGATCACCACCTTGGACTTGCAGTCGATGATTCGGCCAGCCAACGCCTCAGGGGAGAAGCCGCCGAATACCACCGAGTGGATTGCACCGATGCGGGCACAGGCCAGCATGGCGACCACGGCCTCGGGGATCATCGGCATATAGATAGTCACCACATCGCCACGGTGCACGTCTTGGCCGCGCAGGGCGTTGGCGAACTTGCAGACCTGCTCGTGGAGCTCGCGGTAGGTGATGTTGCGGTGCTCGGAAGGGTCGTCGCCCTCCCAGATGATCGCCAGTTGGTCGCCACGCTCTTCGAGGTGACGGTCCAGGCAGTTGGAGGAAACGTTCAGAGTGCCGTCGGCAAACCACTTGATATCGACATGGTGGTCATCGAACGAGGTCTGCTTGACCTTGGTGAACGGCTTGATCCAGTCGAGACGCTGGGCCTGCTCGCGCCAGAAGCCGTCCGGGTTGATCACCGATTGCTGGTACATGGCCTTGTAGGTGGCCTCGTCGGTCAGGGTAGTGGCCGCAACCTCGGGACGAACGGGATACAGTGGAGCCGCACTCATCTGTGTTACCTCGGTGTAATAGTTGTTTTTGTATGGAACCGTTTGTAACTGTACCAGAGCGGCAAAAGCCATTCGACGTTGGTAGTAAAGCAGCGGATTTTGGTACTGACGTACGAGCAAAGCGCTCTAGCACGCGGCTCGCAGCCCAGGGCAGAAAGAATCGCGGTTTTTTTCGCGCGATTGTTACAGATTCTGTCAAAACACTTTATCAAAAGTCCCACTGTTTCAGCGGTTGCCACCTGCCTAGAATTCATCTCGCCAACAACGGCAAGGCGATTAACTTCTGGCAACAGCCCCCACGAAGGCAAGCGTTAATCACCCGCTAAATCCCGATCGTTAAAACTAGCAGTACTCGCGGCGCCACAAGCGCCGCGCACCCCCTCACGACCTTAGACAGGTAAATAGAAAATGAAAGCGTTACTGGTATTGGTACTTGGCAGTCTTTGCGGCGCGGCAATGGCCGGCGAAGCAAACGATGCCGAGCAGATTCCGGTTGAACAGTACAGTTACTCGCAGCACTTGGACATTGCCCGCGTCATCTCCATGAGCGAAGTGCCCAACGTCTGTGAAGTCGTGCCCGCCCGCATGACCTACGAGGACTCCCAGGGCCAGAAGCACATTCTTGAATACCGCGTGATGGGGAACGGTTGCTCTAACGGCTAACCCTTGAGATCGGGGCCCCGCTGGGGCCCTTCGCGGGTTTCCCCGCGAACAAATAAACCCAGTCGGCTGGCATTATTCAGTTGACTTGCCCAATGCATAATCCCGCAACTTATTGGCAATCGTGGTGTGCGAAACACCCAGTCTTTTGCCCAGTGCGCGACTACTTGTAAATTCCCCCATCAAACTTTCCAGCACGGCTTTTTCAAAACGGCCGACAATCTGTGAAAGGTCCCCTTCCAATGAAAACTCCCCCAACGGCTGCCGCACACCGTAGTCCGGCAACCGTATATGTTCGCTTTTAACTACACCGCCTTCACATAACGAAACCGCCTGGAACAATACGTTTTCCAGTTGCCGTACGTTGCCTGGCCAGTGGTACTGGCTTAGTTTATCCATCGCGGCCGGTAATAACCGTGGCAAGGCGCAGCCGATCTGCCGGCTGGCCTGGTCGAGAAAGTGCTGCACCAAGCCTTCCAGCCCGTCCATGCACTCACGCAATGGCGGAATGTGCAGCGACAGCACGTTGAGGCGGTGGTACAGGTCCTGGCGGAACTCACCGCGCGCGCACAGTTCGGACAAATCCACCTGGGTGGCGCAGATCACTCGCACATCCAGGTACACCTCTTCATCACTGCCTACGCGGCGAAAGCAACCGTCCTGCAGAAAGCGCAGCAGTTTCACCTGCAAACGCGGGCTCATCTCCCCTACCCCGTCAAGGAACAGCGTACCGCCGGCCGTCAGCTCCAGCAGGCCCAGCTTGCCCTCGGCCCGCGCACCCTCGAAAGCACCCGGCCCGTAGCCGAACAGCTCGGTCTCAGCCATGGATTCTGGCAACCCCGCACAATTGAGCGCCATGAGCGGCGACTGCCCGCGCGGGCTGGCCAGGTGGCAGGCACGTGCCAGCAACTCCTTGCCGGTACCGGTCTCCCCTTCGATCAGCAACGGGGCATCCAAGGGCGCCATGCGCCGTGCCTCGCGCACCACCGCCGCCATCACCCGCGAGCTCTGGAAGATACTGTCAAAGCCGCGCAGCTCCTGCTTGCGCACGTTGTAGATGCGCTCACCGATACGGTCGGCGCGGTGCAGGGTCAGCACCGCGCCGGCCAGCGCCTCGCTGTCGTCATGCTCGGATTGCAAGGGAGCGATGTCGGCGAGAAACACATCCCCTTTCACCTTGACCCGCAGGCCATTGATGCGCGACTTGTTGGCGCGCACCAACTCGGGCAGGTCGAAGTCTTCCACATAACGCGCCAGCGGCATGCCCGGCACCTCGTCGACGCGCACCCCGAGCAACTGCGCCGCAGTGCGGTTGGCGGCGACGATGCTGCCGCCCATGTCGATCGACAGCACCGGAAAGTCCAACGCACCCAGCAACGCGTTCAGCTCCATGTGCCGGCGCTCGCTGGGCATCAAGCCGACGCGTTTGACGCCGAACACCCCGGCAATGGCTTCGAACTTGGGCCGCAGTGCCTGAAACTGCAAGTTGATCAGGTTCGGGCAGTGCAGGTAGATGGCGTTGCCATGGTCGCCGCCCACCTCACCACGCAGCACGTTGATGCCGTACTCCACCAACAGGTTGAGGATGTCGCGAAGGATGCCGATGCGGTTCTGGCAATGCACTTTGATACGCATGAACGCTCTCGAAGCGCCGAAGTTTTTCAACCCGACGCAGAAAATTCGTAAAGATAAGCTGACAAAAACCCGTAAATCATCAGCCCTTTGCCCCGGATTTTCCGACACCTACGCCTTTTTGTAAAATTATCGTTACGAACCAGGACCGATCCTGGACCGGGGCGGCCACCCTACCCCCGTGCAAATCGGGCAATGAGGGGATATTCCTTAGGTATGTCGTGGACATAACAAGAAAAGCCCTCACCAGGAGAGCCACATGAAACAGACGCAATACGTGGCACGCGAGCCCGATGCGCATGGTTTTATCGACTACCCGCAGCAAGAGCATGCGGTGTGGAACACGCTGATCACGCGTCAGCTGAAAGTCATTGAAGGCCGTGCCTGCCAGGAATACCTGGACGGCATCGATCAGTTGAAGCTGCCCCACGACCGTATCCCGCAATTGGGCGAGGTCAACAAGGTCTTGGGCGCCACCACCGGCTGGCAGGTTGCCAGGGTGCCAGCGCTGATCCCCTTCCAGACGTTCTTCGAACTGCTGGCCAGCAAGCGCTTCCCGGTCGCCACGTTCATCCGCACGCCGGAAGAACTCGACTACCTGCAGGAGCCCGACATCTTCCACGAGATCTTCGGCCACTGCCCGCTGCTGACCAACCCGTATTTCGCCGAATTCACCCACACCTACGGCAAGCTCGGCTTGGCTGCGACCAAGGAACAGCGCGTTTACCTGGCGCGCCTGTACTGGATGACCATCGAGTTCGGCCTGATGGAGACCCCGCAAGGTCGCAAGATCTATGGCGGCGGCATCCTCTCTTCGCCGAAAGAAACGGTCTACAGTCTGTCGAACGAACCGGAACATCAGGCGTTCGACCCGATCGAGGCGATGCGCACGCCGTACCGTATCGACATTCTGCAGCCGCTGTACTTCGTGCTGCCGAACCTCAAGCGCCTATTCGACCTGGCCCATGAAGACATTATGGGCATGGTGCAGCAGGCCATGCAGTTGGGCCTGCACACCCCCAAGTTTCCACCCAAGGTTGCTGCCTGAAGCCACCTGATAACAACTCGAACTGGAAAAAGACACCATGAATGCCTTGAACCAAGCCCACTGCGAAGCCTGCCGCGCCGACGCCCCGAAAGTCAGTGACGAAGAGTTGGCCGAGCTGATTCGCGAAATCCCGGACTGGAACATCGAAGTGCGTGACGGCCACATGGAGCTGGAGCGCGTGTTCAAGTTTAAGAACTTCAAGCACGCCCTGGACTTCACCAACGCCGTGGGTGAAATCGCTGAAGCCGAAGGCCACCACCCCGGCCTGCTGACCGAGTGGGGCAAGGTCACCGTGACCTGGTGGAGCCACTCGATCAAAGGCCTGCACCGCAACGACTTCATCATGTGCGCGCGCACCGACAAGGTCGCCGAGACGGCCGAAGGCCGTAAGTAACAAGCGAAAACGGGGCCGCAATGGCCCCGTTTTTTGTAAGGCAAATGTCCGCTATTCGCCCGTAAAACCGACAAACGAACGGGAAAAATTTCAAACTGTCATCCAGACTGCTGTATCCTGCCCCAGCTTTTTAAAGCCCCACACGCGCCTGGCGCAGCCTTTTCACTCACACTTGCGAGGAACGACGAGATGCATGAAATCCCGAATCTTCCCTTCCCAAGCCTGAACCCAGAAGAGCAAACCGTTACCGTCCATGCCGAGCCGACGCCTGCCGTCGATCAGGATGGTGACGATCAATCCAGCGCTGACCAGGAATAACTGCGCATCCCCCGACTGTGTGAAAACGGCTGACCTGCGGGCCACCCCCGTCATCACGTTTTCACACCGTCCAGAACTCTGCCACGAAGGCCCCCATGCCCCACTCACCGCGCCCTCTTGCGGTCACCCTGCAAGTCGTCTCCATCGTCCTCTTCACCTTTATCGGCTACCTGAACATCGGCATCCCCCTGGCCGTATTGCCCAGCTATGTGCATAACGACCTGGGCTTCAGCGCCGTGGTCGCTGGCCTGGTGATCAGCGTGCAATACCTCGCCACGTTGCTCAGCCGCCCGACGGCCAGCCGCATCATCGACAACCTCGGCAGCAAGAAGGCGGTGATGTATGGCCTGGCCGGTTGTGGGCTCAGCGGCGTATTCATGCTGGCTTGCGCCTTTCTCACCCACCTGCCCTGGCTGAGCCTGACCTGCTTGCTGATCGGCCGCCTGGTGCTGGGCAGCGCCGAAAGCCTGGTGGGCTCTGGCGCGATCGGCTGGGGCATCGGCCGGGTGGGCGCTGAGAATACCGCCAAGGTCATCTCCTGGAACGGCATTGCTAGCTATGGCGCTCTGGCCATTGGCGCGCCGCTGGGGGTGCTGATGGTCAAGACACTGGGGCTATGGAGCATGGGCGTGAGCATCATGCTGCTGTGCGCGGCCGGCCTTCTGCTGGCCTGGCCCAAGCGCGCGGCGCCCATCGTCAGCGGCGTGCGCCTGCCATTCCTGAGCGTATTGGGCAAGGTGTTCCCGCATGGCTCAGGCCTGGCCTTGGGCTCGATCGGCTTTGGCACCATCGCCACGTTCATCACCTTGTACTACGCCAGCCGCGACTGGCCGAATGCCGCACTGACCTTGAGCCTGTTCGGCGCCAGCTTCATCAGTGCCCGCTTGTTGTTCGGCAACCTGATCAATCGCATCGGTGGTTTTCGCGTGGCGATCGCCTGCCTTTCGGTGGAGACCGTGGGGTTGTTGATGCTGTGGCTGGCACCCAGTGCCGAGCTGGCATTGGCAGGTGCGGCACTGAGTGGCTTTGGTTTTTCGCTGGTGTTCCCGGCGCTGGGCGTGGAAGCGGTGAACCAGGTGTCGGCGGCCAACCGCGGCGCTGCGGTTGGGGCGTATTCGCTGTTCATCGATTTGTCGCTGGGGATTACCGGCCCGCTGGTGGGCGCAGTGGCGGCGGGGTTCGGGTTTGCTTCGATGTTCTTGTTTGCGGCGGGGGCTGCGGCGTGCGGGCTGGTGTTGAGCCTTTACCTGTACAGGCAGGCGCGCCGGGCTCGGGATACCCTGCAGCAGTCCTGATGATGCAGTGGCTGTACCGGCCTCTTCGCGGGCAAGCCCGCTCCCACGATCGGGTCGGGCGGGGTATTCGGTAAGGGCTGGCTGCTGGGCACCCAGTCGCACCTGGACTTTTTGCCCGAGAGCCACACCGACTTCATCATCGCCGTGCTCGGTGAGGAGTTCGGCTTGGTCGGCATCTGCC
>NZ_JAPFCE010000036.1:0-50732 GCF_026240895.1 Pseudomonas sp. DCB_AW | reverse complement strand
ACAAGTGCCCCACACTATTCAGAATTTGCGGGGCACGTGTGGGAGCGGGCTTGCCCCGCGAAGAGGCCGGAAAACTTCTCGGCTCAGTCGCCGGTATATTCGCACCCGCTGGTGCAGGTCTCGTGAATGCGCACCTTCGACAGCTCTGGCAGCAACGGCTTGACCTGCTCCCAGATCCACTTGGCGATCACTTCGCTGGTGGGGTTTTCAAGGCCTGGAATGTCATTCAGGTAGTTGTGGTCCAGCTGTTCGTAGATCGGCTTGAAGATCGCCTTGATCTCGGAAAAATCACGAATCCACCCGGTGTGCGGGTCAAGCGGGCCGGTCAGGTGCAGGCCGACCTTGAACGAGTGACCGTGCAGGCGACCACACTTGTGCCCGGCAGGAACGTGCGGCAGGCGGTGGGCCGATTCGAATGTGAACTCTTTGAAAATTTCCACGCTGTCAGAACTCTGTATGAATCAAGAATGCGCGCAGTTTATCATGGCGCCAGCTGTTTTCAGGTTGAATTAAGGACCGCTGGGTAATCTTAACCCCGTAGACAACTTGAACATCTCTCAGGAGAGAAGACACGATGAAAACCTTGACTGCCCTGTTCACCGCCGCCGCCCTTACCCTGGGCGCCAATGCCGCTTTCGCCAAGGACGTTCAGCCTGACGAAGTGGTCAAACTGGTCAACGCCAAGACCATCAAGTCGCTGGATGAGCTGAAAGCCACCGCCATGGCCAAGCACCCAGGCGCCACGGTCAAAGACTCGGAACTTGAAGACGAATACGGCCGCTACATCTACAAGGTCGAGCTGCGCGACGCACAGAACGTCGAGTGGGACGTCGACCTGGATGCCAAGACCGGTGAAGTACTCAAGGACGCACGAGACAACTGATGATCCACTTACCGCGGCCAGCGCGATACCTCGCGCTTTCGCTGCTGGCTGTCTGCTCCCTAGCGGCTGCCCGTGACCTGGATCAGGACGAGGCCCTGGCGTTGCGCCAGAAGGGCGTCATCCTGCCGCTCGAGCAGCTGCTGGAAACCGCCCTGGGGCGTCACCCCGGGGCGCGTTTGTTGGAGGCCGAGCTGGAAGAAGACGACGATCGCTACGAATACGAAGTCGAGTTGCTGACTGCCGAAGGTGTGGTCCGCGAAATCAAGCTAGACGCCAGTACCGGTGCCCTGCTCAAAGACGAGGAAGACGACTGAATGCGCCTGTTGCTTGTCGAGGACAATGTCCCGCTGGCCGATGAACTGATCGCCGGCCTGCAGCGCCAGGGCTACGCCGTGGACTGGCTGGCCGATGGCCGCGATGCGGTGTACCAGGGCCAGAGCGAACCGTACGACCTGATTATCCTGGACCTCGGCTTGCCAGGCTTGCCGGGGCTCGACGTGCTCGCCCAGTGGCGTGCCGCTGGCCTGGCCACGCCAGTGCTGGTGCTGACCGCCCGCGGCTCCTGGGCCGAGCGCATCGAAGGCCTCAAGGCCGGTGCCGACGACTACCTGAGCAAACCCTTCCACCCCGAAGAGTTGCAGTTGCGCATTCAGGCGTTACTGCGCCGTGCCCGTGGCCTGGCCAACCAGCCCACCTTGGAAGCCGCCGGCCTGCACCTGGATGAAAGCCGGCAGTGCGTGAGCCGTGACGGTGTCGATATCCAGCTGACCGCTGCCGAGTTTCGGCTGCTGCGTTATTTCATGCTGCACCCGCAGCAGATCCTGTCCAAGAGCCACCTGGCCGAGCACCTTTACGATGGCGAGACGGAGCGCGATTCCAATGTCCTTGAAGTGCACGTCAACCACCTGCGCCGCAAGTTGGGCCGCAGTGTGATCGAGACGCGCCGCGGGCAAGGCTATATCTACGCCGGGAGCGTCGCGTGAAGTCGATTCAGGCGCGGCTGAGCCTGGGTCTGGTGGCCGTGCTGGTGGTGGTGGGTGTGGTGCTGGCGCAACTCACCCTGTGGCTGTTCGAGGCGGGCCTGCAGCGCTACCTGGAAAACGGCTTGCGCAAGGAAAGCGAGAACCTGCTGGTGGCCCTGGTGCGGGGGCCTTCAGGTTTGCAGTTGGATGAGCGGCGCATTTCTGCGGCCTATCAGCGGCCGTTTTCCGGGTATTACTTTCGCATCGATTTTGACCAAGGCACCTGGCGCTCGCGTTCGCTGTGGGACCTGGACATGCCCAAGCCCGCCGCTCCTGGGCTTTCCGATAGCCACGAGCTGGGCCCAGAGGGGCAGCAATTGCTGGCGCTGCGTGCTGACTATCGCCGCCTAGGCCAGGACATCTCGATCAGCGTGGCGCAGGATTACTCACCGGTGCGTGAAGGCTTCCGGCGCATGCAGCAGATCGGCCTGGGCATGGGGCTGGTGGCGTTGATACTGGTGCTGGTGCTCCAACGCGTCACGGTTAAGCGCTCATTGCGCCCGCTGGAGCGTGCCCGCCAGCAGATCGCCCAGCTGCAACAAGGGCAGCGCTCGCAACTGGATGCCGAAGTGCCTGTCGAGCTGGCGCCGCTGGTGGGGCAGATCAACCACTTGCTGAGCCACACCGAAGACAGCCTGCGGCGCTCGCGCAATGCACTGGGCAACCTTGGCCATGCGCTGAAGACGCCGTTGGCGGTCTTGCTGAGCCTGGCGTCCAGCGCGCGTTTGGAGGGCCTGCCGGACGTGCGCGAGCAAATGCGCGCGCAGCTTGAGCACATTCAGCAGCGCCTGGCACGCGAACTCAACCGCGCTCGCCTGGCGGGCGACGCCTTGCCCGGTGCCCAGTTCGACTGCGATGCCGAATTGCCGGGGCTGTTGGGCACCTTGGGCATGATCCACGGCGAAGGCCTGTTGCTTGAGCGGGACGTACCGCCGGGTCTGCTGTTGCCGTGGGACCGCGAGGACGTTCTGGAGTTGCTGGGCAACCTGCTGGACAACGCTTGCAAATGGGCAGACTGCGAAGTACGCCTGGGCATTGCACCGAGCGACGGCGGTTACCGGCTGTGGGTCGACGATGATGGCCCAGGTATTCCAGAAAGCCAGCGCCTGCAGGTGCTGGAGCGGGGCTCGCGGCTGGATGAGCAGGTCGATGGGCATGGCCTTGGGCTGGGCATCGTGCGCGATATCGTCGAGGCCTGGGGCGGGCAGCTGGCGCTGCTTCAGAGCCCGTTGGGCGGGTTGCGGGTCAGCATCGACTTGCCGCGCAGGGCTAGATAATGCCGGGGCCGCTTCGCGCCCCTTTCGCGACGCAAGGCCGCTCCCACAGCATTGCCGCAGCGGGCCTGTGAGCAGATCACCACTGCAAAAAAATTGCAGTACAGGCGCATTTTTTTGAATTGGCCCTCGCCAATCCCACCCGGCACAATCCCCGCACGAAACTTCCCAGTTTCCATCTCTCCACGGACGGAGCCCCTTGCGCTATTGCTCTGGCAATACAGGGCCCAGGCCAGCTTGGCTGGGCTTTCTTTTTAACCAGAAAAACTACGATTTCGATTATTCACATGCCTGCTTCGCGTTCCGAAAGTCGTCTGCAGCGGCTGTTGCCCGCACCCCTGAATATCCCCCCCAAAGAATGGCTGCGCGCTGGTATCGGCGCCTTGCTTGGCCTGTTCCTGGCCGGCTGGCTGACAAGCATGGCCTATGGCCCTGGCATCGCTTTGCACCTTCTGGGCCCTTTGGCCGCCTCGGCAGTGTTGGTATTTGCCGTGCATTCCGGGCCTTTGGCGCAGCCCTGGCCCGTGCTGGGCAGTTACGCCCTGGCGGGCGCCGTCGGCCTGGCCATGCGCCAGGGTTTCGGGCCCGAACTTTGGGTGGCGGCTGCTGCCCTGGCGCTCTCGGTACTGGTGATGTGCCTGTTGCGCTGCCTGCACCCGCCGGGCGGCGGTGTGGCGGTCAGTGCGGTGCTGGCCGATCCCGGCCTGGCCGGTCTGGGGGATCACCTGCTGGAGCCGGTGCTGCTCAACGCGCTGATTCTGGTGGCAGTGGCGGTGGTCTACAACCGCCTGACTGGCGTGCGCTACCCCAAAGGCACGGCCCCACGCAAAGAGCTGCATCACACCCACGACCCACTGCCCAGCGAGCGTGTTGGGGTCAGCGGCGCCGACCTGGACCAGGCCCTTGAAGAGCTGGGCGAGTTCGTCGATGTCACCCGGGACGAACTGGAGCGCATCATCCTCGCCACCGAACAGCATGCCTTGCAGCGCAGCCTGGGCGGTATCACAGCAGCCTCCGTGATGTCGCGCGATGTGCAGTTCGCGTCACCGGACACCACCCTGGAGCAGGCGTGGAAGCTGCTGGCCAGCCACCACCTGAAAACCCTGCCGGTGCTGCAGCACGGCAAGCTGGTCGGCATCGTCAGCTTAAGTGACCTGGTAGGGCCGGCCATGCAGCGCGGGCGGTTCCGCTGGCGTGGCCTGTTCGGGCGCAAGGCAGTGCGCATGGAGCAGGTGATGAGCCGGCGGGTGGTCAGTGTCAGCAGCCAGCACCCGCTGGAACGCCTGCTGCCCTTGTTGTGCGAGCAAGGGCTGCACTGCCTGCCGGTGCTCGACAATGGCCAGCTGGTCGGTGTGGTCACCCAGACTGACCTGATCGCCGGCCTCAAGCGGCAATTGCTGAGCGCCGCCAGCAGTGCCTCAGATAACCGGGTCCCAGCGCTGTGACCAATCGCTGGCGCCGGCAGCCACCAGTTGGCGGAGTATCGCGAAGGCCTGTTGCAGCGCTTCGCTGTCGCGCTTGCGCGGGTACACCAGAAACGTCGGGTAGGTGAACTCTGGCGCCTGCGGCACGCGCTCGAACACGCCGCTGTCCAGGTAAGCCTGCACCACGCGGGTACGGAAGTAGCCACTGCCGCCCTGGTCGAGGATGAACTGCAGGGCCAGCGGCCCGAGGTTGAAACTCAGTGCCGGGCGCGCGCAGTCGGGCAGGGCGGCGTCGTGCTGGCGGCGGAACGCCTCGCCCCAGTCGATGTAAATGTACGGGTCAGGCTGATCGACCCGGCGCACGCGGATCAGCTTCTCTTCCATCAATTGCTCGACTTGCAGGCCTGGCCCGTAGGTCGGCTGATAGACCAGCGCGGCGTCCAGCAGGCCCATTTCGACCTTGCGCAGCAGCGATTCGCCGTCGCTCACTTCGCTGCGGATGGCATGGCTGGGCAGTTCGCGGTGCAGCGCACTGACCCAATCGAGCATCATCGGGTTGCCCAGGCTCACTTCGCCACCCACATGCAGTACTTGCTGGCAACCTTCGGGCAGCGGCAGGTCGCGGCGCGCCGCTTCCCAGGTCTGCACCAGCTGGTTGGCATAGCTGACAAAGGCCTCACCATCGCTGGTCAGGCTGGCGCCGTTGCGGCTGCGCACGAACAACTGGCAGCCCAGTTGCTGCTCAAGGCGCTGGACCCGCGCCGTGATCGCCGTTTGTGACACGAACAGGCGTTCGGCGGCGGCGACCAGGCTGCCGCAGCGCACGATTTCCAGAAAGGTACGGGCCTGATCGATGTCCATGGGCTGCTCGGTGGCTAAAAGGGGCGGTCTATTCTAGAGGCTTTGCACCGTTATGGGGCGTATTCGTGTTGTCTGCAAATTTGCAGGTCGGTTGTGACTTTAGTCCCATGGCGCGCCCGGCGTGGCGGTCCATACTCAAGTTTCGCCCTTCAATAACAACAAGTACCGGGTTCCCTTCGACATGAGCTATCAGCACAGCTACGCCCACTCCATCGCCGACCCTGCCGCTTTCTGGGCCGAGCAAGCCGCGCACCTGGCCTGGCACCGCACGCCTTCCCTGACCCTGCAGGAAAACCCAGACGGCACCCACCGCTGGTTTGCTGACGGCCGCCTGAACAGCTGCCACCTGGCACTCGACCATCAGATCGAACAAGGCCGTGGCGAGCAGTTGGCGCTGATCTACGACTCGCCGGTGACCGGTACTCAGCAGACGTACACCTACCACCAGCTACGCGACGAGGTGGCACGCCTGGCCGGTTTGCTGCGCCAGTTGGGGGTCGGCAAGGGCGATGGGGTGATCATCTACATGCCCATGGTGCCGCAGGCGGCCATGGCCATGCTGGCGTGCGCGCGGATAGGCGCGGTGCATTCGGTGGTGTTCGGCGGTTTTGCCGCCAACGAGCTGGCCTTGCGCATCGATGATGCCCGGCCCACGTTGCTGCTGACGGCGTCCTGTGGCCTGGAGTTCGACCGGGTAATCGAATACAAGCCGCTGGTCGATCGTGCCCTGCAGTTGGCCCGTCACCAGCCGCGCCACGTGCTGGTCCTGCAACGCCCCCAGGCCACCGCCCAATTGCAGCCAGGCCGCGACCTGGACTGGCAGCAGGCGTTGGCAACGGCCGAGCCGGTGGCCCCTGTCGAGCTGGACGCCGGTGACCCGCTGTACATCATGTACACCTCCGGCACCACCGGAAAGCCCAAGGGCATCGTGCGTGAAAACGGCGGCAACGCGGTTGCGCTGTGCTATGCCATGCGCCACATCTACGGCATGCAGGCGGGCGATGTGTGGTGGGGTATTTCTGACGTGGGTTGGGTGGTGGGCCATTCGCTGATCGTCTACGGGCCGTTGATGAGCGGCTGCACCACGGTGTTCTACGAAGGCAAGCCGATCCGCACCCCGGACGCCTCCGCCTACTGGCGCGTGGTCGAGCAATATAAGGTCAACGCGTTGTTCTGTGCGCCGACCGCCATGCGCGCCATCCGCAAGGAAGACCCGGACGGTGAGCGGATCAAAGGGCACGATCTGAGCTCGCTGCGCCAGTTGTTCCTGGCCGGGGAAAAACTTGATTCAAGCACCCACGAATGGCTGGAACGGGTCACTGGCAAACCTGTGCACGACCATTGGTGGCAAACCGAGACCGGCTGGCCGGTTACCGCGCCCTGCGTTGGGCTGGAGGGCAGCGCGGCGCGTGCAGGGTCCAGCAACCGCGCAGTGCCGGGTTACCACGTGCGTGTGCTGGACGATGACGGCCATGTGTTGGGGCCGAACCACCAGGGGTCGATTGTGATCGCGCTGCCGTTGCCGCCCGGCTGCAGCCAGACCCTGTGGGGCGATCACGAGCGCTACCTGCAAGCGTACCTGCGCACTTACCCGGGCTACTACCACACGGGCGATGGCGGCTACCTGGACGATGACGGCTTCGTCTACATCATGGGGCGCACGGACGACGTGATCAACGTCTCTGGGCATCGCCTGTCCACCGGTGAAATGGAGGACCTGGTGGCGCGTCACCCGGCCGTGGCCGAGTGCGCGGTGATCGGCGTGCATGACGATATCAAGGGTCAGGTGCCGCTGGCGCTGGTGGTGCTAAAAGATGGCGAGGGCATTGCCGAGTCGCAGTTGCTGGTGGACCTGGTCGGCAATGTGCGCGAAGAAATCGGTGCGCTGGCGTGTTTCAACCGGGTGCGGTTGGTCAAGCGGCTGCCCAAGACCCGGTCGGGGAAAATTTTGCGGGCGGTGCTGCGCAAGATTGCCGATGGGCAGGACTATGTGCCGCCGTCGACCTTGGATGATCCGGCGGTGCTAGGGGAGATCGAGGCGGTGTTGGCGGACCTGCCACGGGCGGGTTGATTCGGTGGTATTGATGGCCCATTCGCGGGGCAAGCCCGCTCCCACAGGAAGCCCCCGGCTTTCAGGTTCGGTGACATGCCGGTGGGAGCGGTCTTGCCCCGCGAATGCGCCAGTTCAGCCAACAAAGTACTCAGGCCCCACCTGATGCAACTGCCCCAAGCGGCTGCGGGTGCGCATCAGGTCGGCAATCGCTCCGCCCAGGCTTTCGTCCAGCGGCCGCCGCCCGATCACTGTCACCTGCTTGTCCTGGTCATACAGCACATCCACCAGGTTGACGAACCGCTGCTGCGCTGCCAGCGAACATTCCGACAGGTCGTCCAGCCCATCGATCACCCACGCATCGTACTGCGCCGCCAGTGCCAGGTAATCGATCACCGCGGTGGGCTGTTCGCACAGGTCGTCGAAGGCGAACATCACCTGCCGGTCGTTATTGGCCAGCACGCGCAGGCTGCGTTTATTGATGTCCAATGTGGCCGGCTGCGCGTCCGGTACGTTCACCGCCTGGCGTTGCTCGGCAGTGCCGGGCCACACATAGTGCCCCTGGGTAAAACGCTGATGCTCGCGGTTGGCCGGCAGGCTGCGAAAGTCAGTGTCGCCACCGACTTCCAGCACCCGCATGCGCCCGTTGATCAGGCGGATCACCGGCAGGAAGCGTTCGTGGTACAGCGGATTGGGCAGCAGGCCTTCAGGTGCGTAGTTCGACGTCACCAGCAGGAAAACCTCACGCTCGAACAGCGCGGTGAACAGCCGAGTGAGCAGCATGGCATCGCCGATGTCATGCACATGGAACTCGTCGAAGCACAACACCCGGCACTGGCCAATCAGCTCGTCCAAGGTAGCGCCCAGTGCATCGTCCAGCGCGCGGTGGCGGTGCATGCCCTGGTGCAGGCGGGCAAAAAAATCATGGAAGTGCAGGCGTCGTTTGGCCTCTACCGGCACAGCCTGGAAAAACCCGTCGAGCAGCCAGCTTTTGCCGCGGCCGACCGAGCCGTGCAGGTACAGGCTGCACGGTTGCCCGTGTTCCAGCTGCGCCAGTTGCTCGGCCATGCTGTGGATGACCCGGCGTTGGCCGTCGCTGAGCTGGTAGCCACGGCTGCACGCCTTGTCTTCGAACCAGGCCAGCAGTTCGCTTTCAGGGGCAGTGTTGGCGCGCAGGCGCTGGCCGAGCTGACGCAACGGGGTAGGGATCCAGGCAGGCAAATCGATAGCTCCTTGGTCGATGGCGGTGCAGGGCGCAGCTTGCGCGACGGTCGCCATTTTGACCAATAGAGAAAGCAGTGGGCAATGATCGCCTGACGAGATAGGTCGTGCGCCCGCTTAGGCTTTGCGCTCCAGCTGGCGCTCGATCATGTACTTCACCGTCAACCTGCGCTCCTTGAGGTGGCGCAGGTCTTCGTCGGCGAAGTTGCCGGCCGAGATCGATTCGGCGGCCAGCACCTGGTTGTCGATGTCCATGTACTCGTCCAGCAGGCGGTCGAGGGCTTTGTCTTGCTGGCGACGTTGCTGGACGATTTCCCGCGGGTAGTGCAGGTCTTGGTAAAGGTCGTGTGAGACAGGCATGGATACCTCCTTGGTCAATGAATGCGCCTATCTGATTGGAAAGGCGAAATGCGATTGTGTTGAAGCCATGCAGGCGGAAAGCGACGGATGGTTGCCAAGATGGGGTATTGGCAGAGGGAAGGGACTAACTTGCTGTTTTAAAGCATTTTTTTTACATCAGGGGGTTCACAGGCCGAAAGAATGTTGTTAAAGTGCCGCGCATTCCAAGACAACAACCCAGTTGTCACTCAGTTGGAATTGTCAGAGCAGCGTTTGCTGCATCTCGATACAGGGGCGTCGCCAAGCGGTAAGGCAGCAGGTTTTGATCCTGCCATGCGTTGGTTCGAATCCAGCCGCCCCTGCCATTTTCTGATTCAAATCAATATTTCTTCCCGGTGCTTAGCCAGATAAGCGCTGGGTTCGTCGTTTCCGGTTTTTAGTCCTGGCATGCCCGCCAAACTGTAGGAGCAGCCTTGTGCTGCGAAGAGGCCAGTGACAGTCAGGGAATGTCCGCTGCGGCTGCCGGCCTCTTCGCAGCACAAGGCTGCTCCTACAGTTAGCGTGCATACAGAAGGTACAGTTGTCGTGCATACAACAGGTGCTGTAAAGCTACGCCGAGACCCGCAGCAATTCACTCAGCACCCGCGCCAATTCTTCGGCCTGCACTGGTTTTTGAATCACCAGGCTGCCGGGCAGTTCCAACCCTTCCAGTTCCGCATACCCCGTCAGAAACACCACCGGTAAACGTGGGTGTCGCTCGCGCGCTGCCAGGGCCAACTGCGCGCCATTGAATTCGGGCATGGCGAAATCGGTCAGCAACAGGTCGATGCCGTCGTCGAGCAATGCCAATGCCTGTTCGCCGCTGTGTGCCTGGCGCACCTGATAGCCGTACTGGCGCAGCACATCGCCGAGCATGTCGCGTACCAGGTGGTCGTCATCTACCAGCAAGACAGTGTGGTTTTGGCCACTGTCACCGATCGGCTGGGAAACCTCTGGCACCACGGGCTCGCTCTGCGCTTCACCCTTGACCGCCGGCAGGTACACCGCTACCTGGGTGCCGCGCCCGGGCACGGTGTCGATGCGCACGCCGCCGCCCGACTGCTTGGCGAAGCCAAACACCTGGGCCAGGCCAAGCCCCGAACCCTTGCCGATGTCCTTGGTGGTGAAAAACGGCTCGAACACTTTGGCCAGCACGTCTTCGCTCATGCCGCAGCCGGTATCGCGGATGCTCAGCATCACGTACTCGCCAGGGTCCGGGTCTTCCGGGCGCTGGGGGCGGGCCTCGATGTGGGTGTTGCGGGTGTAGAGGGTCAGTTGGCCGCCGTCGGGCATGGCGTCGCGGGCATTGATCGCCAGGTTGAGGATGATCATCTCGGTCTGGGTCGGGTCGGTCAGTGCCTGCCACAGGTGCGGGTCCAGGTCCAGGCGCACCGACACGTTACCGCCCAGGGTGCGGCGCAGCAGTTCTTCAAGGCCGGCCAGTGTCCGGTTCAGGTTCAGCGGCACGGGCTCCAGGCGCTGGCGCCGGGAGAAGGCCAGCAACTGCGAGGTCAGCTTGGCACCGCGTTCGCCTGCTTCACGGATGTGTGTGAGGCGGGTGCGCGCTTTGTCCAGGTCGGCCTTGTTGAGGTCCCGTTCAAGGAAGCTGGCACCGGTGAGGATCACCGTCAGCAGGTTGTTGAAGTCGTGCGCCACACCCGCGGTCAACTGGCCGACCGCTTCCAGGCGCTGCATCTGTTGCAGCGCAGCCTCGATACGCTCGCGTTCAGTGATTTGTTCACGCAGGCGGGTGTTGGCCTCGGCCAGCCCCAGGGCGGACTCGCGCTCGCTGGTGATGTCGCGGGCCACCACGTACAGCAGGGTGTCTTCGGGTACCACCACCCAAGATAGCCAGCGCTGCTGGCCGCCGGCATGCAGGATGCGGCCGACAAAGCGCGCGCTGGTGCGGCCGTGGGCGAGGGCGGCCAGCTCCGTGAGGAAAAGCTCCTGATCGGGCTCGGGCAGCAGGTGCAACAGTGACGTCTGGCTCAGGCGCTCGCGCGAAAGGCCCAGGCTGGCTTCCCAGGCCGGGTTGAGGGCGACCGGTGTGAGGTCTTTGTTCAGCACCGCCAACAAGTCTTGCGACAGCTCCCAGGCGCGGTCGCGTTCACGGGTACGGCGCTCGACCCGTTCGCCAAGCATCTCGTTCAGTTGCTTGAGGGCGAGGGTAGCCTGGCGTTGGGTGTGAATGTCCTGCAGCACGCCAGAAAAGCGCACGCACTGGTCATCGACGAACTGGCTCTGGCCGCTGCTGAGCAGCCAGCGGGGTTCCAGGCCGTGGGGTTGCGCGATGCGGAACTCGACCCGGTAGTGGCCGCCGCTCTCGGGGCGCATGGCATGCTGCACGGCGTCGCGGACCATGGCCAGGTCTTCGGGGTAGATGCCGGCGAAGAACACGTCCAGGGTCATTTCGGTGCTGGTTGGCAGCCCGAACAAGGTCTTGCAGCGGTCGTCCCACAGCAACAGGCCTTCCTGTGGGCGCAGGTCCCAGGTGCCCATGCCGGCGGCGTCGATGGCGATGCGGGCGCGCGCCTCGACATCCGCCAGCGCTTCTTCGGCGCGGCGCCGACGCTGGCGTTCCTGCACTTCGGTCAACGCCCGGCGCACGGCCTTTGGCAGCAGCGGCAGGTTTTTTTTCAGTACATAGTCGGTGGCACCCAGGCGGATCATCTCCACCGCGTGCTCTTCACCGTAGATGCCGGAGAGGAAGATGAACGGGGTGTCTGGCGCCAGGCGCTGGGCGATGGCCAGCACGTCGGTACCGGACGAGCCGGGCAGCACACAGTCGCAAAGGATCAGGTCGTAGTGGCTCTCACGCAGGGCGTGTTCGACGCCGACATGATCGAACACCAACTGCGACTGAACGTGCAGCCCGCTGCGCTCCAGGCGCAGCAGGGTCAGCTCGGCGTCCATCGAGCTGTCTTCGACCATCAAGAGTTTCAGCGGCGTTGGCAGCATCTTCGCGGTGGCCTCAGTTGCTGCCGCGGCGGTTTAGGCGCAGCGAGCCGGGTGGCGGTTCGTTGAGCACGGCCCAGAACACCCCGAGGTCGGAGATGGCGGCGACGAATTCCTTGAATTCCACGGGCTTGACCACATAGGCATTGACCCCCAGTTCGTAGGCGCGCAACAGGTCGGGCTCCTCCCGCGACGAGGTCAGCATCACGGTCGGGATGCTGCGCAGGTCAGGGGTGGTGCGAACTTCCTTGAGCACTTCCAGGCCATCGACTTTGGGCAGTTTCAGGTCCAGCAGCAGCACGGCGGGGTTGCCACCGTCGCGTTCGGCATAGGCATTGCGGCGCAACAGGTAGTCGAGCGCATCGGCGCCGTCACGCAGCACGATGACTTCGTTGGCCAACTGGCTGCGCTCCAGCGCCAGCAGCGTCAGCTCCAGGTCCCGGGGGTTGTCTTCTACCAGCAGGATAGGTTTGAGCATGATGGTACAGGGGCCTCATGTAGTCGCGGCGGGGCGCGGGAGGGTGAAATGGAAACTGGCGCCCTGGTCGATCTGGCCTTCGGCCCAGACACGGCCGTCATGGCGCTCAATGATGCGGCGTACGCTTGCCAGGCCTATCCCGGTGCCTTCGAAGTCTTCCATGCGGTGCAGGCGCTGGAACACGCCGAACAGCTTGTTGGCGTAGGCCATGTCGAAGCCTACGCCGTTATCGCGGATGCACACCTCGACCTCGTCTGGGTGCTCCTGGGCGCGGATCTCGATGCGCGCAGGGTCGCGACCGCGGGTGTATTTGATGGCGTTGCCAATCAGGTTTTGCAGCGCCAGGTTGATGAACGCCGGGTCAGCGATCACCTTGGGCAGGGGGGCGATGTCCCAGACAATTTCGCGGCCCTGGTAGTCCGGTGCCAGCTCGGCGCGTATGGCGTCGACCAGGGCATTGAGGTCGACATCCGACAGGCGCAGGGCCGAGCGGCCCATTTGCGAGAAATTCAGCAGGTTGTCCACCAGGCTGCCAGCGAACTGCGCGGCTTCGCCTATGTGCTGCAAGAAACGCCGGCCGCGCTCGCTCAGGCCTTGGCCTTCGATTTCGCCGAGCAACTCGGTGTACCCGGCAATGTGCCGCAAGGGCGCACGCAGGTCGTGGGACACGCTATAGGAAAAGGCTTCGAGTTCTTTGTTCGAGCGGCGCAGTTCGCCGGCCAGTTGTGCCAGCTCTTCGGCCTTGCGCAGGACGATGCCCAGCACGGCAGTGCGCAGCTCCACCACGCCTTCGACGATCAACGGGTCCCAGGCTTGGCAAAAGCCGCGTACCTCTTCCTGCCAGCGTTCAAAGCTGTGCCGCGGGTCGAGCTGGCCTTGCGGCCCGACCTGTTTGCTTGGCTGCCCGGCCCAGTTGACCGTGCGCACCTGCTCGGGGCGGAACCACAGCAGGTAGTGCGAGTGGATTTGAGAGATGGCCACTGCCAGCACACCGCCGACATGGTCTGCCAGTTCAGGCAGCTCGTCGATGTCGCGGCGTACGTTGTCGCTGTGAAAGACCGTGCCCTCACCGCGCTGGGCCAACCAGTGCACCAGCGCCGTGACTTGCGCCTGCGGTGGCGTCTTGCCGATCAGGTCGCAGCGGTCGGCGGAGATCACTGCAGCGCCGCTGGCTCCGGCGAACTCCAGCAGCACATCGGGCAGGTCGCGCAGGCCCTCACTGACGCTGTCGTGATCGGCCATTGACGAGATCATCCGCACGATGTGCTGGCGCAGGTCGAGCAGGGTACGCGTGCTGGCGTGGGATTCACGCGACTCGATCTGCAGCGACAACACGCTGGCCAGCAGCTCACAGGCGGTACGGGTACGCAGGTCCACCGGGCGTGGCTGGTCATGGTGGCAGGACACCAGCCCCCACAGTTGCCCGTCGACCACGATCGACAGCGACATCGAGGCCAGCGTGCCCATGTTGCGCATGTACTGCAGGTGCACCGGCGACACGCTGCGCAGCGCGGCGAAACTCATGTCCAGCGCCTTGCCGGTGCGGGGGTTGGCGGCGGGTACCAGCTTGGAGGGCTGGTAGTTGGCGTCTTCGATCACGCGAATGCGGTTGACCCGATACAGTTCGCGCGCCTGGCGCGGGATGTCCGAGGCGGGGAAGCACAGGCCCAGATAGCTGGGGTAGCCGGGGTCGGCCACCTCGGCCAGCACCTGGCCATTGCCTTCGCTGTCGAACCGGTACGCCTTGACCCGGCCGAACCCGGTGATGCGCTTGAGCTGTTCCACCGACTGCTGCAGCAGGTCTTCAAGGCTGGCGGCCAGGTGCAGGTTGCCGACGAAGCTGCGCACCAGTGGGTAGTAATCACCTTGCTCAGCCAGGTCGGCCGGCAAGCGCACAGGCTCGAACTCGACGATCAGCACCTGGTCGTGACGGTGGGCCAGCACGCGCAGCTTGTCGCGCCAGAGCGCACCTGGGCGCAGGCACACGTCGCCGATATGGAACGGAAAGGCCTCGTCGTCGGGCAGGCGTGCAAGGTGCGCGCGCATATCGAAGCCGTCACCGACCAGCTCGGCCAAAGGGCAGCCCAGCAGCTCCCTGGCGGGCAAGCCTAGCCAGTGCTCGGCGTTTTCGCTGGCCTGGAGGATGTGCAGGTCGGTCTCGTCCAGCACCAGCAGAAACCCGTGGGGCTGGATGCTGCCCGGCACCTGGATCGGCTCCTGGGCACAGCGCTCTACGGCCTCGGCGAGGGGGTTGTCTGCAGTTAACAATGAAAACGCTCCTGTCATGCCCGCCCATGCAGCGGTCACGTGTCTGGTGCAGGACGATGGTTGACATGCACCGTACCAGAATGTCGGCTGATTTGCCGGCTCATGGCCATTGGAGGCACTGTGCGACGAGGGGTTCGGTGGCATCGAAGATTTTTTCGCGGTGGCCGCGAACGCCCGCTATCGCTTTATCGCTAATACAAAAAAATGGCTTGAAGCCATCACTGCTATTCCACCCCGCTGCTACGCTCCAGTGGGTACACAGCTTCAATGCAAAGCGTCAGCACACAGCGATAAGGATTATAAAGTGACGGAACGCTTTTTGGCCGCGTTGTTTGGCCTGTTGTTGAGCGGCAGTGCCGTAGCGACGGACTTTCTCGTTGAAGTGCGGGTCCTGGTGCAGCGGGGTTGCATGCTGGTCAACCAGACGCGAGATGCCGGGGCACAAGCGCTGGGCCTGATCGACCTGGGCAGTGCCGCGCGGCTCGATGGCCCAGGCGCGCCCTTGAGCGGTGTACTGCACAGCCAGCGGCCGCCACGCTTGGAATGCAACCCCGACACGCCCTATCAGGTGCGGGTCGATGGCGGCCAGCACGGTGGCGCAGGTGAACTGCGCTTTCTGGCCAACGACGACGGCAAGGTCCGGCCTATTCCTTATCGCTTGTACCGCGACCCCGCCTGGCGCGAGCCGTTGGCGGTCGATGTCGCGCACTCGGCGCGGGTGCCGAGCAGCGGTTCGATCGAACTGCCACTCTATGCCCGCATCGACAAACTGGCCTGGGTACCACAGGCAGGCCTGTATGGCGACCTGCTCAAGATCACGGTCACCTGGTAAGGATGCCACCATGCACAAGGACGCGACGCCATGAACCGCACCTCGATCCTGCTGCTTACCCTCGGCCCGCTGCTGTTGCCCGGTGGTGCGGCCCATGGCACCACCACCGGGTTCATCCAGGCGCGGCTGGTGATCAGTGCGGCCTGCCAGATCAGCAGCGGCACCGACCAGCCTGCAACCCTGGGCAACCCTGGCCTGATGGACTTCGGTGAACGTGGCCCGAATTGGGACCAGCCACTGCGCAGCCGGGTCGACGAAGTGGCCGGCGAGGGCAGCTTGCAGATCAGTTGCACGCCCGAGGTCAGGGCCTTCAACGTGCGGATCAACGGCGGCCTGAATGGCAATGACGGCGTACGGCGCCTGAGCAACGGCCGTGAACTGATCCCTTATCAACTGGCGGTGGACCCGGGTGGCAACAGCCGCTACGGCATCGGCCAGGCCCGCGCCTTCACCATCAGCAGCACCCAGCAGATACCGATTCCGATCTACGGCGTGGTAGTGGCGCAACCGCGCGCGCTGCCTGCCGGGCTGTACCGCGACACCCTGAGAGTGACCCTGGACTGGTAACCACGCAAGGAGACTTCGATGCGCACGAACCTCACCCACTGCATCCTCGCCGGCCTCGGTTTGGCCTTGGCTTCCCAGGCCCAGGCCGCCACGGTGACCGGTAACATCACCTCGACGCTGACACTGATCGCGGCCTGCCAGGTCAATGGCAGTTCCGCGAGCTCAGGGTTGAACTTCGGTACCCTCAACTTCGGCACCCAGGATGCCCTGTTCGGTACTGCCAATGCCCAGGTGCTTGGCGGCACGGGTAGCGCCCTGAGCATCCTGTGTTCGGCGGGCAGCATCCCGGCGATCCGCGTGCGGGCCGGTAGCCACGATGGTCAGTCCAGCGGCGGCACGCGTGCACTCGCCGATGGCGCCGGCAACTTCGTGCCCTACGACTTCTACACCGATACCGGGCGCACCCAGGTTCTGGTCATTGACGCCACCATCACCTTGCCGACCAGTACCGGTGTGGCCCAGACCGTCAACCTGTATGGCCAGGCGCGCGGCAAGGCGGGCCTGCCAGCGGGGGTGTACACCGACACGGTGGCCGTCGAGCTGACCTTCTGAGCCATGCGCGGTTGGCTGGCAAGTGGCATCACGGGTATCGGTGTGCTGCTGGCCACGCCCCTGGGGGCGGTGCCCACCAGCACGTTCCAGGTGAATGCGCAGATCGTCGCCGGTTGCCTGGTGGTCGGTGGCGTGAGCAACTACGGCACGCTCGACTTCGGCACCCAGTCGGCGCTGGCCAGCGGCACCCTGAGCACCTCACTGGGGGGCGCCAGTGTGACGTTTCAGTGCACACCCGGGGTAACCCTGAACATGAGCCTGGACGGCGGCCAGAACAACGCCAGTGGCACACGCAACCTCAAGCGTACGGGCGGCACGCAAGTGTTGGCCTACCAGTTGTACCGCGACGCGGCGTACAGCCAAGCCTTAGGCATTGGCCAGAGCGTGGCGGTCAGTTACACCGACCCCACGTCCATCAAATTGCCGGTGTACGGCAGAACCCAGTTGACCGGCACGCTGCCGGCAGGGACCTACACCGATGTAGTGCAAGTGACGGTGACCTGGTGAAACGGCCAGCACCCATGACAGCAGTCTAAGGAGAGTGGCATGTGGGCAGGCGCGAAGTGGGCGCGTGGTTTGATCGGGTTATCGCTGCTGGCAAGCCTGCCGGCGGGGGCAGCCACCTCGGTGCTGATCTGGCCGATTGACCCGGTGCTGGAGGCTGACCAGAAGGCCGGCGCACTGTGGCTGGAAAACCGCGGCTCTGCGCCGGCGAACCTGCAGGTGCGGGTGTTCGCTTGGCGCCAGGGTGATTACCAAGAGCAGTTTCAGGCACAGCGCGACATCATTGGCAGCCCGCCCGTGGCCAATATCGCCCCGGGGCAAAAGCAGTTGATCCGCCTGACCCGCACCGGCAGTTCGCCCGCCGGCCAAGAGCAGGCCTATCGCATCATCATCGACGAAATCCCCCCAGCAGTCCCGGCAGACAACGCCAGCCAGGGCGCTACGGCCGCGATCCGCCTGCAGATGCGTTATTCGGTGCCGCTGTTCGTCTACGGCGAAGGGTTGTGGGGCAAGGCCGACCCTGAAGGCAAACGTAATGCCGAAGGAGTGGGCAAGCCGCAACTGAGCTGGCACGCAGTGACCGTGCAGGGCAAACCCTACGTCGAGCTGCGCAACACCGGCCCGGTGCATGCGCGCCTGACCGATGTGGTGGTGCAGCAAGGCAGCCAGAGCAAACCGCTGGCCGAAGGCCTGCTGGGCTATGTATTGCCCGGTGCCAGCATGCGTTGGCCGGCGCCGATGGCGCCGAGCGCCGGCAGTGTGCTGAAAGGGCGGGTCAATGGCCAGAACGTGGCGGATGCCATCCGCCAAGGTCAATGAGCCTGCGGCTGAATGAAGGGCAGGGGCCAGGGAGGACCCGGCAATGGTCGGAAACCGTGTGTGAAATGGCTGTCGGCGACGCCGCGCCGCTGGTGCCTGGGGCTGGCCCTGTTCGGCCCCTGCCTGGCGCTGGCCGACGACCTGCCGCCACCGCCCACGGAGATGTCCGCCATCGCCGACGCCACGCTGTACCTCGACCTGCTGGTGAACCAGATGCCCAGGGCTGAACTGGTGCCCGTGCAGCAACGGGCCGGGCAACTGTTTCTGGGCAGTGATGTGCTGCGCGCGGCCGGCATCAGCCTGCCGAACGATCCCCAGGGCGAGGTGGCACTGGATGCCGTGCCAGGCCTGCACGCCGACTACGACAGCCAGAACCAGCGCCTGCTACTGCAGGTGCCGCCGGCCTGGCTGCCGGACCAACAGGTGGGCGATCGCAACCTGTACCCGGCCAGCGATGCGCGCAGCAGTTTCGGCGCCTTGTTCAACTACGACCTGTACCTGAATGACACCGATGAGGGTGGCACCTACCTGGCAGCCTGGAACGAACTGCGCCTGTTCGACAGCTGGGGGACGTTCTCCAGTACCGGCCAGTGGCGCCAGTCGTTCAATGGCGCCCAGGCCGATCAGTCGCGCCAGGGCTTCCTGCGTTACGACAGCACCTGGCGCTTCACTGATGAACAACGGCTGCTCAGCTACGAAGCCGGTGATTTCGTCACCGGTGCCTTGCCCTGGACCAGCGCGGTGCGGGTCGGCGGCCTGCAACTGTCGCGCGATTTCGCGGCTCGTCCGGACCTGGTGACCTACCCGCTGCCCGCATTCGCCGGAGAGGCGGCGGTACCGACCTCGCTGGACCTGTTCATCAACGGCTACAAGTCCAGCAGTACCGAGCTGCAACCTGGCCCGTACACCCTGACCAACGTGCCGTTCATCAACGGTGCTGGCGAGGCGGTGGTGGTAACCACCGACGCCCTCGGCCGGCAGGTGTCGACCACGCTGCCGTTCTATGTCACCAGCAGCCTGCTGCAAAAGGGCCTGTCGGACTTCTCGGTAGCTGCCGGTAGCCTGCGCCGCGATTATGCAGTGCGCGATTTCAGTTATGGCCCAGGAGTCGCCTCGGGGAGCTTGCGCTATGGCCTCAGCGACAGCTTTACCCTGGAGAGCCACCTCGAAACCGCCGAGTCACTGGTACTGGGCGGCTTGGGTGGCAACATGCGCCTGGGCAACTTCGGGGTGCTGAATGCGGCCTTGGCACAGAGCCAGTTCGACGGCGAGAAGGGCCATCAGGTCGCCCTCGGCTACCAGTACAACAGCCAGCGCATCGGCTTCAGCTACCAGCGCCTGCAGCGCCATGGCGACTACGCCGACCTGTCTCGGGTCGACAGCCCGGACATGCAGTTGAGCCAACGTAGCGAGCAGGTCACCGTCAGCCTCAACCTCAATGAATACGGCAGCCTCGGCGCTGGCTATTTCGACGTACGCGCCGCAGACGCTTCGCGCACGCGCCTGATCAACCTGAGCTGGAGCAAGCCGCTGTGGGGCAACAGCAGCATCTACCTGTCGGCCAACCGCGAAATCGGTGACAGCCAGTGGGCTGTGCAGGCGCAATTGGTCATGCCGTTCGACCTTAACGGTACCCTGGCGTTAAGCGCAGAACGCAGCAAGGAAGGCGAGGACTTGCAGCGGGTCAACTACAGCAGGGCGGTGCCGGTGGGTGGCGGCGTCGGGTACAACCTGGGGTATGCCACCGGTGGCAACCGCGATGCCTATCGCCAGGCCGATGTCACCTGGCGCCTGCAGTCGGTGCAGTTGCAGGCCGGTGTATACGGCAGCAGTGGCGAGATGACCCGTTGGGCAGACGCCAGCGGCTCGCTGGTCTGGATGGACGCCGGGGTGTTCGCCGCCAACCGCATCGACGACGCCTTCGTGGTGGTCAGCACCAACGGCTACGCCGATGTGCCGGTGCGCTACGAGAACCAGCAGATCGGCCGCACCGACAGCAGCGGCCATTTGCTGGTGCCGTACAGCAGCGGTTACTACCGGGGCAAGTATGAGATCGACCCGATGGACCTGCCGCCCGACATCCTGGCACCCGAAGTGGAGCAGCGTGTGGCGGTGCGTCGTGGCAGCGGCTACTTGCTGGAGTTCCCGCTCAGGCGCGTGCTGGCGGCGAGTATCGAGTTGGTGGACGCTAGCCAGCAGGTGATCAAGCTCGGCAGCCGAGTGACCCACGAGGAAAGTGGCAGCCAGGCGGTGGTTGGCTGGGATGGGTTGGTCTACCTGGAGAACCTCTCGCCGCACAACCGGCTGCAGGTGGCGCTGGAGGGCGGAGGGCAGTGCCAAGTCGAATTCGACCTGCCTGAAGGCGCAGGTTCTGTTCCCTTGATCGGCCCATTGGTGTGCCGATGAAGGCCTGGCAGCGAGGGTTGTGGGCGTGCGCGCTGCTGCTGCTGCTGCCGGCAGGTGCGGCGTGGGGCAAGTGTTTGTCGGTGCCAACCTCGCCCGCAGCGTTTGGCACCATCAGTTCGACCCTGGTCCGCAGCACAGTACAGACCGCTTTCAGCAGCAATTCGGGGTTGCAGTGCAACGGCTCGGTGCTCAGTGTGCTCGGCAGTGGCGATACCTTTAAAGCGACCATTCTGCCGGCTACCGGAGGTTTGGTCGGCCCCACCGGTGACGTCATCCCCTACACGCTGTATGCCGACAGCAGCACCAACTACCCGATCACCCGTGGTGTGGCCTTCGATTTTGCCCGCAACGGCATTCTTGACCTGCTCGGGTTGCTCAACGGTACACCCAAGGCGGTGCCGATCTACATGCGCACGCAGCTCAACAGTAACGTCGCGGCAGGGCTTTACCAGGAGACGCTGAGCGTCAACTGGGCCTGGAACTACTGCGATGGGATAGGCATTGGCGGTTTGTGCATCGGCCGAGATAACAGTTCCGGCACCCAGTTTCTCACGGTCAGCCTGACGGTCAGCAACGACTGCCAGATCACCACACCCACCATCAGTTTCGGCAGTGCGCCGGTGGTGTCGGGGTTTGCCACGGTGAACCAAGGCGTGAGCCTGTCATGTACCAAGGGCACCAGCTACACGGTGGGGCTGGATGACGGGCAGAACGTGTCGGGTGGGCGGCGCAGGATGAAGTCGGCGGCCAACAATTACCTGGCCTACGATATCTTCAAGAGCGCCAGTGCAGTGCGCTGGGGCTCGGTCACCGGTGCCCGGCGTTCGAGCAGTGATGCCGATATCAATCCAGGGGTGGGTACGGGGACAGGCAGCCAGGTGTTCAACTACAACGCCAAGGTGTACACCGACCAGGCCACACCGCCGGCGGCGAGCTACACCGACAGTGTGACGTTGGATGTGCAGTTTTAGCGTTCTACTGAACCTGCCTCTTCGCGGGCAAGTCGGACCGCCGCACCGCCGCTCCCACCCGAACTGTGTAGCCTCAAATTGTGGGAGCGGGCTTGCCCCGCGAAGGGGCCTTGAAGGTCAACGCAGGTCGTCAGCCATCTTCAGCAATGTCTCCAACACTGCCCCTGCCAGCGCCTTCGACCGCGCCCCAGACCACCCGGTAACGGCATTGGGTGCATCGTCATGGTCCTTGAAGGGCATTTCCAGCGTCAGTGACAGGCAGTCATGAGCCATGCCCACCGCATTGCACGCCAGCGTGGTATTGGCTTGCCCAGGCTCATCACGTGTATAGCCATGCACGGTCTGGAAGTCCGGGGTCACGCTGCACAGCGTGCTCCGGAACTGCTCCTCCAGCTTAGCCAGGCGTGGTGTGTAACCGGGGTTGCCCTCGCACGCCGCAGTGAACACATGGGGGATTTCTTCATCCCCGTGCACATCGATGAACGCATCCACCCCGTACTGCTTCATCTGCGCCTGGGCAAAGAACACCTCAGGGCTGAACTCGACGCTGGCGTCCTGCCAGGCACGGTTGAGGTCCTTGCCCTTGAAGTTGGTGCGCAGATGCCCGAGGAAGGCGCCGTCCGGGTTCATGTTGGGGATCAGGTACAGGTCAGCCTTTGCCAGCAGTTGCTGCACCTGGCCATCGTTGGCTTGCAGGCGGTCGATCACGCCCTCCATGAACCACTCGGCCATGTGCTCGCCCGGGTGTTGCTGGGCAATCAGCCACAGCTTGCGCTTGCCGGTTGCGCCGTCGCCTGCACGCAGCAAGGGGATATCGCGCCCTTGCACGCTGCGGCCGCTGGCCAGCAGTTCGACACCGGGGATCTGCTTGGCGCGCTCGATCAGTTGATTGTGGCGCGCGCGCGGGTAGGGCTCGAAATAGGCGAACCAGATTTGTTCCTGCTCGGCAGTCACTTCGAATGACAATGCCTTGCCATCGAACTGGCTGGGTACGCGGAACCAGGTCTGCTGGTCGTAGGAGGCCACGGCGTTGTACCCGGCCCAGGCATTCTTGTAGGAGGATGCGGAGGCGTTATCCAGGCTGAAGCGATGGACCTGGCCCGGCGTCAACCCGCTGACCTTGAAGTGAAACCACTGGAAGTGGCCGCTGTGGGTGTCCGGCCGGATGTTCAGGTGGACCTTGGCAGGGTTGCTGGCATCCAGTACCTGGATGTTGCCGGAATCGAAATCGCAGTCGATCTGCAGGGGGGACAGCGTCACGGTCATCGCCGGGCTCCTTGACGGGCTTTGTTGTGGGGTTACTGTACACCGGTTGCGCGCTTGAGTGATGCAGGTGGCCTGTTGCTTCAGGTGTCGAGGGTTCGATAGTCACTGGTTTGTGCGTTGTTTTGCATATTAGGTTATCGCTAAAATTAATTTCATTTATTAACTGGCTGCCGCTAGAGTCCAGGTTCCCTACCTGCAAGGAGCCGCGGATGTCCATCCGATCCCACCTTCTGATGATTGCCGCCAGCGCATTGCTGGCGACCCAAGCCTTCGCAACCGAACGCCTGACCCTGCGCATTGGTGACCAGAAAGGCAACATGCGTGCGCAGCTGGAGGCCGCCGGTGCCTTGCGCGACTTGCCCTACGACATTCAATGGGCCGAGTTCCCCGCCGCTGCGCCCTTGGCCGAGGCGCTGAATGCTGGGGCGATCGATGCCGGCATCATCGGCGATGCACCGTTGCTGTTCGTGCTCGCCTCAGGGGCGCCGGTCAAGGCGATCGCCGTCGACAAGTCCGACCCTTACGGCACGGCATTGTTGGTGAACCCCGACGCGCCCTTCAACAGCGCCGCCGACCTCAAGGGCAAGCGCATCGCCACGGGCCGCGGGTCGATTGGCCATCACCTGGCGCTCAAGGCCCTGGACCAGGCTGGCCTGTCGGAAAAGGACGTGGAGTTTCGCTTTCTCGGCCCGGTCGATGCCAAGATTGCCTTGGCCAATGGCGCGGTGGACGCCTGGTCGACCTGGGAGCCCTACACCGCGCTGTCCGAGTTGAGCGGGCAGGGCAGGGTGCTGGTCAATGGCCGTGGCCTGTCCAGCGGCAACAGCTTCCTCGCAGCCACCGACAGCGCGCTGGAGGATGCGCCACGCCGGGCCGCACTGCAGGACTACCTGGCACGCCTGGCCGGCGCCCAGGTCTGGGCGTATCAGCACCTGGACAGTTATTCGAAAACCCTCGCGGCGATCATCGGCTTCCCTGAAGAGGCCGCGCGCCTGCAGTTCGAACGCCGCCAATTGCGCTGGCAGGCCATCGATGCCACCACCATTGCCGAACAACAGGAAACCGCCGACTTCTATAAAGCCCACGGCCTGATGAGCCAACGGCTGGATGTGTCACCGACCTTCGCCAGCGGCTTCAGCGTGCCCGCAGCCGATGCACTGGCCGCTCAACATTGACCCTGTGGCGGGCTTGCCTGCAAGCGGCCACGGCAGTTACAGGGTTTCTCCGAAGTCGAAGGCGATCACCGACAAACAGATGGCGCCCTTGCTGCTTGCCGCAGTCAGCAAGATGACGCTTTGAATGTCCTGATCAGGATGGCTCGCGCTCCAGGCTTTGCCGGGCCATCCACTTCAGCAGCGTTGCGATGGGCACGCGGCGGTGCACTTCGTGACGCTGCTGTGCAGCAGCGCCGTCGCCCATGCGTTCGCGATAGCGGCTCAGAATCAGATGCTGGCCATCCTCGGAGACCCGCGCCTCGAGCTCGTGCAGCACCTGCTGGCGAGTGTCGCGCTGCAGGCGCCTGAACAGCACCACCGGCTGGGCATCATTCATCGAAGGGTACCCCGGTACAGCTCGCGGGCCGTTTGCCAGGCGCGCCTGCCTTGCCTTCGGCCACCCGCTCGGCACGCTGTTGGGCGGTGTAGTCACGCACGGCCAGGTAGTAATCAGGCAGGATCCGCAACGTGTCGGTAACCGGCAGCGCTTCGGCGCGGCCATCCACCACACTGCCTGCCATGGCCACATTGCCCAGGGTGTCGACCGTGTCGCTGTTGTCGCCGAACGGGTCGACCGCCAAGCTCAGCACGCTGCCGGTCGCATCGCGCAGGTTGTGGGTGCCCAGCAGCGGTAGCTCGACGATCGGGCCATCGGCGATGTTCCACACGCCGAAGGTTTGGCCAAAGTCCGACGTGTGTCGGGGTAGCCCCATCTTCCCGGACACATCGATCAAGCCGGCGACGCCCAGGGTCGTGTTGAACATGAAGCGCGTGAGGCTGGTCATCGCCCGTTCGCCGTTGCCTTGCAACAGGTCGTTGACCAAGACCTTGGGTTCGCCGAAGTTGGCGGCGAAGTTGTGGACGCCCTGCCGGGTGAAATCAGGCAATGCGCTATAGCCACGGGCGACCGGTGCCAGCAGGTAATCGTCGACACTGCGGTTGAAGGCGAACACGGCGCGGTTGGCGGGCTCGGCGGGGTCGCTGAGCTGATAGGCCACAGGGCCACAGGCACTGGCAGGTGGCCGCTGGCTGCAGCCGCCGGCAGCGAGCAATGACAAGGCCAGTAGCGCATGGCGGGCTGAAAACCAGGCAGTGGGGGTAGCGGTGGGCATGGGCACATTCCAGACAAGAACTGGCGCCGATGGTGTGGCCGGTTGATTGCCTGGGAATGTCTGGATTATTGCCCGGCTGACACTTTGTTTCCGGGTTGAAATATATGACGGCAGCCCTGGGATGGCCGTAAAGTAAGCCTTTACTCTAGTGCCACTCAGTTAAGCGTCATCGGCTGTCATTGGGGCTGCTGTGCAGCCCATCGCAGCGGTTCGGCGACCCGACAAGCCAGCTCCTACAGGAATAGCGTCTTTCTTGTGAATTTCGCTCACCTGTAGGAGCTGGCTTGCCTGCGATGGGCCGCGCAGCGGCCCCCTTGGCCCTAACTGACGGGCATTAGCTTTTACTCCCTCTGTTCGCGGTGCCCCGGTGTGAGCCATTTGCTGATTGTCGACGATGATGTCGAAGTACTCGACCTGCTGCAGAAGTTTCTCCGCCAGCACGGCTACGAGGTCGATGTGGCCAGTGATGGCCAAGGCCTTTGGCAGGCACTCGAACGGCGCGTGCCGGACTTGGTCATTTTGGATGTCATGCTACCGGGCGACAGTGGCCTGGTGCTGTGCCAGCGCTTGCAGGCCGAGTACAAGGTAGCGGTGATCATGCTCACCGCCATGGGCGAACTGAGCGACCGTGTGGTGGGCTTGGAGCTGGGCGCGGACGACTACCTGACCAAGCCGTTCGCCGCTCGCGAGTTGCTGGCCCGGGTGCGGGCGGTGCTGCGCCGGGCAGGCGAGAGTCCGGGCAGCCCAGTGCCTGCCTCGTCGCGTGCCGTACTCGAATTCTCTGGCTGGCAGCTGGACGTGCTGCGACGTGAGTTGCGCTCGCCGGAGGGGGTCATGATCCCCTTGTCCAACGGCGAATTCGAGCTGCTGCTGGTGTTCGCCGAGCACCCCAGGCGCGTGCTCAGCCGCCAGCAACTGCTGGACCTGGCGCGTGGCGAAGCGCACGAGGCCTATGACCGCAGCATCGACGTGCAGGTGAGCCGGCTGCGGCGCAAGCTTGAAAGCGACGGCGACAGCGAACCGTTGATCCGCACCTTGCGCAACGTCGGCTACCTGTTCACCGCCTGCGTGACCAAACGATGAGGCTGTTGGCCTGGGCGCGCAGGGCCCTGCCACGGCCACGCGTCACCATTGCCCGCTGGATCGCGCTCACTACCCTGGCGGCCATGCTCAGCCTGCTGCTGCTCAAGTGGCTGTTCGGTGTGCTGCTCAGCGTCTGGGCGCAGCCGCCGTTGCTGGAAAGCGGCTTGATTGAGAAGGTTGCTACCGTCGCCCGCATGGTCGACGCCGCACCTGTGGCGCAGCGGCCGACCTTGGCCAGCGCCGCAGGTGATGTGTCGTATAGCGTGCAATGGCTACTGCAGCGTGACGAGGCCGGTTTGCCAGCCCTGGTAGATAACGAATTTCACCAAGGTGCGCCGACATTGCGCGCACTTCTGGCGCGCCCGGACGCGCAGATCGAAGTCTACGGGCCGTCCGACTTGCCCGCGCAGGCGCAACCGCGTGGCTATGCGCTTCTGATCGAACTGTCAGACAAGTCATGGCTGCTCTATCGCGCCACCGATCGCAGCTGGGGGCTGGATGAACTGCCGCGCAACCTGATCATTGTGGCGCTGATGATCGTCTCCAGCCTGGCGCTCGCGCTATTTGCCACACGCTACCTGGCCCGCCCTCTGGAGCGCTTCGCCGAAGGTGCGCGGCGCTTTGGCAAAGACTTCAACGCCCCACCGATCCCAGTGGTCGGCCCTTACGACCTGCGCCAGGCCATTCTGGCTTTCAACGCTACCCAGGCCCAGCTCAAGCATTTTCTCGACGACCGCACGCAGATGCTCGCGGCGATTTCCCATGACCTGCGCGCCCCGTTGACACGCATGCGCCTGCGCGCCGAGTTCATCGAAGAGGGCGAACTGCAGGCCAAGTTGTTCAAGGACGTGGACGAGATGCAGGCGATGGTCGACGCCGCGCTTCAGTTTTTCCGCGATGATGCACGGCTGGAGCCGGCCACGGCGTTCGACCTGGGCGAATTGTTGTCGACCGTGGTCGACGACTTCAAGGATGCGGGGGTGGACATCGACCTCAGCGGGCCGCGCCGGTGGGTCTATGTGGGCCGCCCCATTGGTATCAAGCGGGTGATGGTCAACCTGATCGAAAATGCGGTGAAGTACGGCACCGAGCCGACGGTGCAGTTGGCGATCACTGACGAGCAGATCATCATCCGCGTTCTTGACCGAGGCCCGGGCATCCCAGAGCACTTGCAAGCATGCGTTTTCGAGCCCTTCTACCGCATCGAAGGCTCACGCAACAAGGACACCGGCGGGGTCGGCCTGGGCTTGCCGGCGGCGCGCGCTATTGTCCTTGAACAGGGCGGTAGCGTGACCCTGAGCAACCGCCAGGGCGGTGGGCTCAAGGTCACGGTCACGCTGCCTGTCGGCTGACCCACCTGTGGCGATCAGAGCCCCAGGTCACTGAGCCCGGGGTGATCGTCCGGGCGCCGCCCCAGGGGCCAATGGAACTTGCGATCCGCCTCGGCGATAGGTTGCTCGTTGATACTCGAATGGCGGTTCTGCATCAGGCCATCCTCGGCAAATTCCCAGTTCTCATTGCCATAGGCACGGAACCACTGGCCGCTGTCATCGTGGTACTCGTAGGCGTAGCGCACGGCAATGCGGTTGCCGGTGAAGGCCCACAGCTCCTTGATCAGGCGATACTCCAGTTCATGGTTCCACTTGCGTGTCAGAAAGGCCTCCACCTCGGCCCGACCACGGGGGAACTCGACACGGTTACGCCACACGGTATCGGGCGTGTACGCCAACGCCACCTTGGCGGCGTCGCGGCTGTTCCAGCCGTCTTCGGCAAGACGGACCTTTTCGATGGCGGTTTCGCGGGTGAAAGGGGGCAGCGGTGGGCGGGGCATCGTAGGCACTCCTCAGGTGGTTTATAGCTAGGAGCGTAGTCATCGAGGGCGGTACAGGGTATCGGCGTGCCCGGCACTTCATAATTGCGGGCGGCGGAATAATGTTGCTGATGTGCGGAGGCAGGGATTTACGGGTTGGTGGAGCTAAGCGGCAATGGCCGTAATCATAGCTCCAACTGGTCTACATACGATTCGAAGAACCAGTCAGGAATATCTTCTGTGCGATATTCAAGACGAATCCCTTCGGTAACTTCGGCCAACCAGAGCGCAGCACGGTCTGAGTTGTCGAAAATGTATGCGCGGTTGCTGAAAGCAATTGCATTCGGCAACAGGTCCAATGCTTTGGCATAGCGCTTCCGCACCAGGTCGGATCTGACAGGGTGGCCTCCCTCTTGGACGCGAATTGCTACGCGATCGATGTTGATTTCAGGGTTTTCTGTCGAAACGAAGTAGAGGTAGGTGCGGTATCCACGGGCCTGGGCGTGCTGCATGAATTCGACTTTGCTCGGGTGCGACATCACCGTCTCGAAACTGAAGCTCACTCCTCTTTTCAGCAACTGCTGGCGAATGAAATCCGAGATGACAGAGGCGAAGTAAGAGTCGACCTCAACGTTTCTGTAGTCGATTCTAGTGCCCAGCAGCCCGATGTGCTTGGCTTGCCCTGCTAGGTGCTTCTGGTGGACTAGGTAATGCTCGAGGTGAAAAGTGATCAGTTCTGGCAGGGTGATATCGATAGCAAAGGGTGAAAGGTCGATGAAACCTGTTGTTTTCGCTTCTTTCTCCAATTCATCGGCATTCACGAAAATGCGCGTAAGGGCGGGGGGCAGCTCAGCTTTGATCGTACTTTTGCCGGAACCATTCGGGCCTGCGAATACGCGAAGCCTAGGCGCCGTCATCCGCAGACTTCTCGTTTATCTTGCGTACGATAACGACCTCGCCAACGTTGACCCGACGCCGAGGCTTTGCTTTGCAGATGACGGTTTTCATACCGTCGGGGGCCTCGCGAACAAGATCACCATTGTCAATGCGCAGCACCCCCTGCGGGCTTAGCGTCAGTGCCCGCTGATAGGCGGAGTGTGTCGCTTCGCTGGCCAGGCGAGGGACCTGTTGCTCCAGCGCATCAAGGTCGCTTTCAGCGCGGTTGTTGACCTTTTCAGGCATGGACGAATACCTCCAGGCAACCTGTAACAGATTGCATACACTGGAGGCATGATAGCGCCGACTCGGTGGAAAGACATCAGTAGGGTGCATTGGACAATCCTGCAAAACGTTCGCCACAGAGTCTCGCACAAAGCCGTTTGCATATTTTCGCTACGAGATGTAGTCCGTTTCCGGTTCGCATTTCTGTGGCGCCTTGGCGCGCCCGCCGAGCCATACCAAAAGCAGCCCCGCAGCCGCCAGCAGCCCACCTGCCATCGGTACCGCCGCGTAGCCCAGGTTCAGGCTGATCACCCCACCCCCGAGCGCAGCGCCCACGGCATTGCCAAGGTTGAACGCGCCGACGTTGATCGAAGAGGCCAGCCCTGGGGCCTCGGCGGCGGCGGTCATGACGCGCATCTGCAGTGGCGGCACCACGGCGAAAGTGAAGACACCCCACACCAGCAGCGCGAGTGCGGCGCCCAGGTGACTGCCCAGCACCAGTGGCATCAGCAGCATGAGCACCGCCAAGGCACCCAGGAAGATCCGTGCCGCGCTGTCCAGTGACCAATCGGCCAGGCGGCCGCCGAGGCTGTTGCCCAAGGTGAAGCCCACGCCGATCAGGACCAGCCCGAGGGTGACGAAGCTGTCCGAGGCACCGGTCAGCTCGGCCAGCACCGGCGCCACGTAGGTGTACAGGGTGAACATGGCGCCGGCACCCAGCACGGTGGTGGCCATGGCCAGCAGCACGCTGGGGCGGGCAATCACGGCCAGTTCCTTGCGTACATGGGGCACGCTGCCGCGTTCGCCCTTGGGCAGGGCGTACCACAGCGCGGCCATGGCCAGCAGGCCGAGTACCGCCGTGCCGGCAAACGCCATGCGCCAGCCGACCTGCTGGCCGACCCAGGTGGCGGCAGGCACGCCGCCGATGTTGGCGATGGTCAGGCCCATGAACATGGTCGCCACGGCGCTGGCCTGTTTGTCCTTGGCCACCACGCTGGCAGCAACCACGGCGCCCAGGCCGAAGAAGGCACCGTGGTTGAGGCTGGTGACCAGTCGGGAGGCCAGCAGCGTGTAGTAGTCCGGCGAAAGTGCCGACAACAGGTTGCCCAGGGTGAAGATGGCCATCAGCGACATCAGCGCGGCGCGCTTGCCGAAGCGGCTGAACAGTAAGGTCATGATCGGTGCGCCGACCATCACGCCGATGGCGTAGGCGGTGATCAGCATGCCCGCGCTGGGGATGCTTGCATCGACGCCTTGGGCGATCACGGGCAACAGGCCCATGGGGGTGAATTCGGTAGTGCCGATGCCGAAGGCGCCGATGGCCAGGGCGAACAGGACCCGTTTGGGAGAAAGCGTGCTCATCGAGCGCTCCGGATGGGATGAAGGGGGGGTAGGAGCAGCCTTGTGCTGCGAAGAGGCCCGTAAACACAGCGAAGATTCATGCTGTGTTCACCGGCCTCTTCGCAGCACAAGGCTGCTCCTACAGTGCAAGCTGCAGCGGCGGGGTGATCAGTCCCAGGCTGGCGCCAGGCTATCTGGGCTGACTTCACGCCCGTTGCGTTCGAGCGTGGCGATGCGCGCCATGTCGTCGGCGTCCAGGCGCAGGTCGCGGGCGAGCAGGTTGCTGGCCAGGTTTTCGCGTTTGGTCGACGACGGAATCACCGCATAGCCCAATTGCAGGGCCCAGGCCAGGGCCACTTGCGCGACGGTGGCTTTGTGCTTGGCGGCGATCTCGGCCAGCACCGGGTCTTTCAGGACCTTGCCATAGGCCAGGGTCATGTAGGAGGTGACGGTGATGCCCTGATCCTGGAGGAACGCGGCCAGCTTGGCATTCTGCAGGTAAGGGCTGAGCTCGATCTGGTTGGTGGCGATTTCGCCCCCGCCAACCACCGCGATGGCCTGCTTGGTCAGGTCGATGTTGAAGTTGGACACACCGATCTGGCGGGTCAGGCCTTGCGCCTTGGCCTCAGCCAGGGCCGCCATGTACTCGCGCAGCTCGACGCCATTGCCCGGTGCCGGCCAGTGGATCAGCAACAGGTCGACATGGTCGGTACGCAGTTTGGCCAGGCTCTCGCGCAGGCTGGGGACCAGCTTGTCGGCGGCGTAGTTGTCGACCCAGATCTTGGTGGTGATGAACAGCTCGCTGCGCGGCACACCGCTTTCGGCGATGGCTTGGCCCACTTCGGCTTCGTTTTTGTAGATCTGTGCGGTGTCGATGACGCGGTAGCCCAGCGCCAGGGCCGACTTGACCGAATCGATGACCGCTTGGCCGGTGAGGCGGAAGGTGCCCAGGCCGAAAGAGGGAATGCTCATGATCTTGCTCCTGATGAGGCTACGTGAACCGAACGATGCTTGATGTGGTTGTTCAGGTGAGGGAGCAGTGTGCGGCTTCTCCAGAAGGTGATAAAGCCGTCGTCACTCCAAAGTACTTTGCGTCTGGAGCAAGAATTGGCGCTTGAGGATAAACGCACCGAGAGGTAATGGCGTCGCGATGCGCGCTCTGCGTAATCGCTTTTCAATGGCAAGCAGGTATTCATCTACCACCGCCGCCTGCAGCGCAGCTGATGTGATTGAGCCCCAATTTAAGCGGAGCGTTCGATCATGCCGATGGCAACCCATAGCGACAACCTGCTGGACGAGTTGATCGCCAGCCGCCTTCCCAACTGGCTGGCCAGTGCCACACCGGAGCGTCTGAGGGCACTGAACCTGTGCCTGAGCCAGCAAATGGACGTTCAGCAGCAGCTACAGGGTCTTTACCAAGGGACTACTGGGCTCGATGACTTTGCCGCCCCCCTGTTACAACAGGCCCTGCACGATCAGCAGTTGCAGCTGGACGTGAGCAAGGCGCAGATTCAGTTGAAAGTCGTGCTCCCTGCACCCTTGGCAAAACTGCTGGGCAAGCCGCAAGTGCGGTTTTTCAAGCATTCGTTGCTTGAGGCCGCACTGCACAACTTCAGTGCGGGTGAGGCGGCCTCTCAGGACGGCGCGACATTGCTCGATGAAAACGCCAGCCCCCTTGCATTTGCGCCCGTGGCATTCGCTGAGCTTTGTCGCACGCTCGATGTGGGCAAGCAGTATCAGGACTACCTCAAGGCCCGCTATCAAGCCCCGTTAGAGGAGGGGCACCGTGTCAACCGGATAATCGAAGAGGGCCACCGGGCAGCATTGGAGGCGGCAGTGCGGCTGTCGACCTTGAAGGGTGAGATCAATGAGCGAAGCTATCAGCTGTTTCTACCGCTCATGTCATCTGTGCCCACCGAGGGCAGTGATTCAGCGGTGTTGATCCCCAAAGCCCTGCGGCTGCTCGGCAAGCAAATTCGTGGGGCTATGGCCTTTGAAGTGCGGCAAGGCGGGCAGGCAACTGCACCTCTGGAAGGCGTACTTTGCTGGATCCCAGGTGACGAGCAGGGGGCACTTACCTGGTATGGCAACTGGGACACGTTGTTCAGTAGCCTGGGTGAGCTGTTCCGGCTGCCCGGCTATGAGGCGTTTTTCCAGCGCTTCATCGGCCAGCGCGACCGAATGGCCTTCACCCAGGCGTTGAGCAAAGCAAAAGCAGCGCGTGCTGCCCACCTGCCTGCCGAACTCGACGGCCGTTATGAAGCTATCGAGCTGCCGCTGTTCGAGCACATGCGTAAGGTGCAGCTCGACACGTTGCTTGATGATGCCAGGGTCTTGGCGGTACCCACGGCAGATCAGGACAGTAATGAGCGCAACGCGCGCCTGCACTTCTACCTGGATGTAGGCTTGTCCGTGCTTGGGGTAGCGAGCCTGTTCGTGCCTTGGTTGGGCTTGCCCCTACTGGCCATTGCGGCGGTCGAGGTGGTCTCGGGGGTGTACGAGGGCTATGCCGATTGGCAACTGGGCGACCGGCAGGGAGCGCTCGAGCACCTGTTGGGCGTTGCCGAGAACATCGCTCTGGTCGGGGTAGGTGTCGGCGTCGGCGTAATTGCTGGGCGTGTGCTCAAAAGCGCCGGCCTGGTGCGCCGGTTGGTGCCCGTGCGGTTGACTGAGGGGCAGGTAAGCCTGGTACACCCCGAACTGCCGGGTTACGAAGTGCTGGACGACACGTTGGCGGTGGGTGAGCGAGGCGGCGAGGCAGGGCAGGAGCGACTTCGCACCCACACTGGCACCTACAGGGTCGCTGAGGATCCGTTGACACGACAGCTGTGCATTTTGCACCCAACGCGCCTGCAAGCCTACGCGCCGTTGCTGGAGCACAATGGTGCCGGCGGCTGGCGCCATGCGCTTGAAGTTCCGCAGCAGTGGCAGGATGCAGCGCAGATGTTCAGGCGTTTGGGTAGCACGCTGAGTGAGGTATCCGATGCCACGGCAAACGATGTGCTGCACATCACCGGCTTTGATCAAGCACGCGTACGCCGCCTGCATGCGCAGAATGCGCCAGCCCCCGCGCAACTGCTCGATGCCCTGCAACGCTATCAGCTGCATCAACGTGAGCCCGGGCTGCAGGGCGCAGCATTCGAGCAACGGTTACAGGCGGAGCAGCCTTTGGCCTCCCCTGAAGCAAGTATTCTTCGGGGTGCTTTCCCCGGGCTGAGTGTGCGTGGTGCGCAGGAGATCGTCGCCAATGCCGAGCCAAGCCTGGTGCAGCGCATGATCACTCAGCGGAAAGTGCCCATGGCGCTGGCTGGCACTGCCCGCTGGTACCTGCGCGATGCGCGCGTGGACCGCGCCTGCGCGGGCTTGTGGCAAGCACCGGCGATCAATGCCGATACCGAGCGGCTGGCCCTTGGGCTGATCGAAGGCTGGGCGCCTTGGCCTGAGGGCGAAAGGGTGGAGATACGCCATGCGACTAGAGAGGGTGAGTTGATCGCCTGGGCAGGGGCAAACAACGCCGATCAGGTGCGTATTATTGTCCGAGGTAACGACCAATACCTGGCTTACAGCGGCACTGGCACACAGCTGACTAACGTTATACAGGGTGAGAGCCTCTTCGAAGCGTTGCTGAAGCAGCTGGATGCAGCGCAGCGCAGTGTGCTGGGGGAGGCAGGGCAGTCCGCCACGCAGTTGAGTGATGGCTTGAGACAGCGCGTAAACGCGCGCCACGAGCAGGTGGGACAATTGATTGGGCTGACCCCCGCGTCATTGGGCTTGAGGCCACTCGCACGCGTGAGCGGCGGGCGTTTGGGCTATCCGTTAAGTGGCAGGCCGGGTATGCGGCTGCCAGAAGAACAACCTTCGTTGGGGATCGACGAGGCGCAGGTTCGGCCCCTTCTCGAAGGCCTGCGGCGCCTGTTCCCGGACCGCGAAGAGCAAACTCTGCGCCAGTACGCGCAAGCTATTGCCAGTACGCCAAGGCGGGATGTCTGGAATCATTATGCTGACTTGGCCCGGCAGGTCAGTACGTTGCGCACCCGCCTGGATACCTGGAGCCTGGCCGGGGATGCGGCGCAACGCGCTGCAGGTGCGGACCGTGGTGTGCGACTGCATTGGAGTGCGTCGCGAGCGATCATGGCGCAAGAGATTCTGCAGGCTTGGCATCCACAGTTGCCAGGTGAAACGCCAACCTTCCAACTTGATCTTGACGGCGCGCTGACCGGCGGGGTGCCACCGTTCCCGCACACCGTTGGCTGGGGCCGACTGAGCGGCTTGACGTTGCGCAACACCAGCGCAACAGAGCTGCCGCCCTTCACTGCGCAACACTTTGCCGGCCTGCGTAGTTTGAGATTGATTAATACCGCCTTGGAGGCATTGCCTCAGTGGCTGTTAAACCTTGAACACCTCACCCACGTGAGCGTGCGAGGCAACCGCTTGGCGGCACTGCCGGCTCAACTTTCGCGCATGGCGCGTTTGTCGAGCCTGGACCTGGGGCACAATCGCTTGACGGTGATCCCGCAAGTGCTTGGCCAACTGGGCGAACTGCGGACCTTGAATCTGGAAAGCAACGGTATCGTCATCGATGCACAAAACGCCGCTCGGCTCGAAAGCATGCAACAGCTGGAGGTGCTGATACTCGACGGTAACCCGCTGGCGAGCATGCCTTCTTTGGTCAGAAGCATCGAGTTGAGACGGGTTACGCTGCGCAACACTCAACTGCAGGCGTTTCCAACCGAGCTGCTTGGCCAGCATCCGGGTATGAGCCTAGCGCTCGAGGGCAACAGGATCGTTGAGCTGGATGAGGAGTCTTTGCGATTGATCGCTCGCGACAGGGCGCGTATTTGCCTCGATTACAACCCCTTGTCCCAGGCGTCTGTTCAGCGACTGGACGCCAATGATCGCTTGGAACCGATGGATCCGTTTGCACCTCAAGAGGGGGATCAGATGCTTGCAGATGACCCTCAGCGCGTGCAGGCACTTCGCGCCATCTTGATAAGGATTGGCAACCAGGTGACCAATGCCAGTGCGCGTCTGCCACAGCAGGAGGTGCTGGCTGCACATCTCAATGTGCTTGAGCAGGCCAGTACGTTGCGAGAAAGCCTGGAGCAATGGTGCGGCGACGACCCTAACCGGCTGGCCTTTGCTCGGCGTCTGCTTGCCAGCTGGCTGCCGGAGGTGCCGGGAAGCGTATCGCCCCCCCACGAGCGACATTTTGCCCTGCGCATTGACGGTGCGCAGATTGGTGCATTGCCGCAGTTCCCTGACACGATCAGCTGGGGGCGGCTGCGATGGCTGCGGCTGGTAAACATCGATTTTTCCAGCGTTGCGCCTGACTACTTCAGCCGCTTCACTAATCTGATTCAGTTGCGGATCAACAACTGCCACCTCAGCGAAATACCGGCATGGGTCTGTGACCTGCGCAGGCTGGATGATCTGTCATTGTCCAATAACCAGTTGGTGTCGCTGCCTGAAGGCTTGGAGCGATTGACTGAATTGACGACCCTGTTTCTGAATGACAACCGCCTCACCCAGGTGCCCGACGCTTTGCGCGGACTTGGCCGGCTTCAACAGTTGGGCCTGGCGAACAACCAGATTGTCGTGGATGTCGGTGGCGCCGCTCGACTGAACGCATTGTCAGCACTGAGGATGCTGGACCTGAACAATAACCCGCTCGGTAGCCTGCCGACGCTACCACAAAGCACTTCACTGGAGAGAGTGGCCGTCGCCAATTGCCAACTGAGCGAGTTCCCATTGGCGTTTATGCGTGAACACCCCAACGTGACGCTCAGGCTCGATGGTAATCGTATCAGTGAGTTGAGTGAGGAAGCAGTCCGCTTGATCCGAGCGAACCCTCAGGGCGTCAACCTCCAGCTTAATCCACTGTCTGAAGACAGCGCGCGTCGGTTGGCGGCTGTCCAGCCAGCGTTGGAACCCGCGCAACCGCCTCAGCCGGAACCACAGTTGCAAGCTCAGGCTGCCCGTGCGCCGGAACGTGTAGTGGTAAGGATGGCGAACCCGCAGGCTCAGCATCATGGCGTCGACGCCTCGCGTGATCGGTGGCTGCAAGGCCTGCCCTCGCCACTTCAGCAGCAACGGCAAGCGCAATGGGCGCGTCTCACGGCAGAGCCAGGTGTCGAAGATTGGTTGACGTTCCTGGAAGGTTTGAGTCGAACTGCAGATTTTCAACAGGATGTTGAAGCCATACAGGCGCGAGTGTGGAGCCTGATCGACGCCTGTGAATTGAACGCACGCGTTCGAGGGGCCATTTTCGATGAAGCGCAACGAGACGGCATGGCCGAGAGCTATCTCGCCCAGCTCGATCGGCTTGAGTTCGCCCGGGTTCGTGCGCTGCGCACTGAAGGCCTGCTGGGTGATGATCTTGAGCGTGCCTATGTGCAGTTGGCTCGCGAACAGTTGTCCCTTTTGCAGGAAGGCAGGCCTGAAGCACTTATCGAAGCGCTTGCAGGCAGCAGGTACTGGCAGGATTATCTCCATCAGCGCTTTACCGAACGGTTTGATGCTCGGCTACTGGATTTCACTGCGCGCGTGGATGCGTTGGATGCCCTGGCGATCAATCCAAATGAATACATGCAACGTATCGCAGTGCTGGCGGCTGAGCGAAACGCTGTTTTCCATACGTTGATTCGTGAACTCACCGTTGAAGCGTGCATGCGTCATCCTGCGCAGGAGCATTAAGTACCGCAGTGGTGAGGGAGAAGGCTGTTTATCTCTGGCTTTGACCAACCAGAGAAGCCGCCAATGCCCTCACCACAGCCTCAACCCAACGCAGTGGATACCCTGATCGCCAGCCGCTTGCCGGCCTGGCTTGCCAGCGCATCCGAGGATCACCTGGGCAAACTGCGGGTTAGTCTGCAGCGCCAGCAACGTAGCCAGCACCGCCTGGCTGAGCTGTTTTCCCGTGTCACGCCACTGGACGCTTTTGCCAAGACGCTGATTGACCAGGCACTGAGTGATCGCCAGTCGCCGGCGCTGGATGTGCGTCAGGTGAAGTTTCGCACCACCACCACCCTACCGGTTGCATCGGTGGGCCCTGGCGGGCTGGGTAAGTCGGTGAGCGAGATCGCTGAAGTGAGTTTGCTGACGGCCGCGCTGCACAATTTCAGCGAGCATGAGACACCACCCTCTGGTGCTTTTCAAACCCGCGTCATCGTCGATGCGCAAGGTGAACCGCAGTCACTGAGCCCGCAGGCCTATGTAGCGCTTTGCCGAAGTGTGGACGTGGGAGGGCGCTATCAGCGCCATCTTGAGTCAATTCTGTTAGTGCCGGGTGTAAAGGGCAAGCAGGTGGAGACCCTGCTTGAAGACAGCGCGCGTGCCAACCTGGAGGCTGACGTACGTCTGGCTGTGCTCAAGGGCGAAATTGATGAGCGCCTGTACCTGCAGTTCCTCCCTGTGCTTTCAACGGTGGCCGTGGTGGACTCCGACACTACGCGCCTGTTGCCATTCGATCTGCGTGTGCTGGGCAAGCAACTGCGCGGCGTGTTGGCTTTCGAGGCGCGGCGAGGGGGGCTGACGAGTGCGCCTCTGGAGGGTGTGGTGCTATGGGTTCCCGATGACCCCCACGGTCCGCTGCAGCGTTTTGCGACGTGGGATGAGTTGTGGCACGGCCTGGGCCGACGATGCCAGGCGAAGGGCTACCCAGCCTTCATCCAGCGGTTCATCGGCGAGCGTGACCGCTGTGCCTTCAGCCGCACACTGCGTCGATTGCTACAGGCCAGAGCGGGCGCGCTGCCGATTCAGCTAGACGGTCGCAGCCAAGCGATTGATCGGCCGTTGTTCCCGCATCTGCGAAAAGTCCGCCTCGATACGCTGCTGGACGATGCACGTGTACTGGCCACGCCAACTGCCGAGGCAGACCAGGCTGAGCGCGAACGACGCATGGGCGACTATGCCAGCGCAGGGTTCGATCTCTTGGGGTTGGCCAGCCTGTTTGTCCCTGTTCTTGGCCTGCCGCTGTTGGGCATCGCTGCCTTGCAGATCGCTGACGAAGTCTATGAAGGGTATGCAGATTGGAAGCTAGGTGACCGTGAGGGCGCGTTGAACCACCTTTGGGGCGTTGCCGAAAACGTGATTGCCGGCGTTGCCGTGGCATCGATTGGGCTCGTAGCGGGACGATTGATCGAGCGTTCGGCGTACGTTGATGCGCTGGTGCCGGTGTTGAAGGCACACGACGAGGTTCGCCTGATCGATGCCGAACTACCCGGCTACGCGGTGCCGCAGTTGGGGTTGGCCGTTGGCGAGCGTACCCGCGTGGCCGGGCAGACACGGCTGCGCACCCACCTGGCAACCTACCAGATAGCCGAGGATGCGCAAGGCGCGGGCTTGCGTATTCAGCACCCCAGCAGACCGAGCGCCTACTCGCCCTGGCTCGACAGCAACGGCGAGGGCGGTTGGAGCCATCAGTTGGAAACCCCCCAGCACTGGCAAGGGGCGACGCAGTTGATGCAGCGCTTGAACAGCGCATGGGCGGCGCTTGACCCCCTGACGGCCGAGCGTGTCATGCACACGACCGGCTTTGATGAGGCGCGCCTGCGGCGCCTGCACCTTGAGCATGCGCCAGCACCGGCGCGGCTGCATGATGCCTTGCAGCGCTATCAGTTGCATGCGCAGTACCCTGAATTGCACGGCGATGCGTTTGAGCTGCACCTGAATGGGCTGCAACGCCCGCTGGAGGCGGCAGAGCAGCTGTTGAAGCGTGACTTCCCCGGACTTACCCCGCGCGCTGCGCGGGAGATCGCCCAGCGTGCCGGCCCTGAAGAGGTCGAGCGCATGATCGGCACCCAGCGCGTGCCGCTTGCCTTGGCCAGCGAAGCGCGCTGGCTGTTGCGTGACAGCCGCCTGGACCGTGCCTGCGCAGGCTTCTATCAAGCGGCGGCGGTGAACGCCGACACCGAGCGGTTAGCATTGGGCGTGCTCGCCGAGGCGGCGCCATGGGCACAAACCGTCCGGGTCGAGCTGCGCAACGACAGCCTGAGCGGGGACCTGCTCGCCCACGTCGGGGCAGAAGGGGCCGCTGACGTGCGTTACGTCATCAGGCGTGGCCAGGGTTACCAGGCGTTGCCTGCAACCAGCGAAAATGACAGCCTGTTCCAGGCACTGTGGTGGCACCTCGATGAGGCGCAAAAGCAGGCGTTGGGTGAGGGTGGCCAGACCGGCGAGAGGCTTGGGCATGCCTTGGCGGTGTGGGCCGGTGAGCAACGCGAGCGCGCAGCAACATTGCTTGGCATGGCGCCAAAAGAGGGGGTCGCTCGTCCGCCTGTGCGCTTCGGCGATGGTCGCCTGGGCTACCCACTGAGTGGTGGCGATGCTCTGCGCCCACCGCGCGGTCAGGTGCTCACCACGGCAGGCATGCGCGCTCGCCAGTCCATTCGGGCCGGGCTGCACCAGTTGTTCCCGCACCGCCCAGCACAGGATGTGATGTGGCTGGCGCTGCAACTGGCGCAAAGGCCAGGGCGCACGGTTTGGGTCGCTTTCAGTGAATTGGCCAGGCAGGTTGAACGGCTCGACGTGAGCTTGCGCGCTTGGCGGGGGCAGGCCACGGCCGTAAATTACCATCGACGTCAGCGCGTTGGGCAAATGATTCGCGAGGCCTGGGAGCCCGATTTCTATGGCCCTGGCGGGGTCGATGAGTTGATTGTACGCAACGAGCCTGTGGGCAACCTGCCTGTACTCCCGGCAGATCTTCACTTTGGGCATTTGCATCGCCTGAGCTTGAGCAATGTCGGGATGAGCGCGCTGGAGGGAGATTTCCTCGGCCGCTTCCCTCAATTGCGAAGCTTGCAGTTGAGTGGCAACAGGCTGATGGCGCTGCCCGGGCTAGGCAACCTGCGTCGCTTGGTCAGCCTGGATGTGCAGCACAACCGGTTGACTGCCCTCGAGGGGGTGCAGCACCTGTCGTCATTGACCCAACTGATCGCGAATGATAACGCGCTCACGGAGGTGCCCGGGTTGGCCACCCTGACCCGGCTCACGCGCATTGACCTACGGGGCAACCAGCTGGCCGCGCTTGACGGTGTACAGGGCCTGACACTGCTGACCCAACTGGACCTCAGTGACAACCTGCTGTCAGCGCTTCCGGAGCAGATTCACCGGTTGATCCGGCTGCAGTACCTGAACCTGAGCAACAACCAGTTCACGTCGCTGCCAGGGGGTATTGAGCGCATGGTCGGCCTGACCCAGTTGAATCTTTCAGGTAATCGCCTTGGCGAGCTACCGGGCACACTGAGCGGGCTGACCAGGCTGTTGCAACTGCACCTGGCCGAGAACAGGTTGCGCAGCGTACCTGCGGTGATTGGCAATATGCCCAGCTTGAGAATCCTCAATTTACGCGGCAACCAGCTTGAGGCGATACCCGAGGGTTTGGAGCGGCTGCGGCAGTTGACCGAGCTGTACCTGGCGGACAACCAGATCGTCATCGACGTGGCAGGCGGCCGACGGCTGGAAGCGTTCAGCGAGCTGCGAACGTTCAGTTTGAAGGGCAACCCCATAGGCATGATCCCGCCACTGCGCAACCTCGACCACTTGCGCCATCTGTCGCTTCGCGCGACCGGCCTGAGTGAGATCCCACTGGTGTTTCTGGAACGTCATACACAGGTGTACGTGGACCTTGCCGACAACCTGATCGTCGAGCTGAGCGAGCGAGTATTGGCGTGGATTCGGCAACACCCTAACCGGCTCAACTTGAACAACAATCCCCTCGATGAGCAGGGCCTGGCGCGTTGGCGGGCTGTGTGGGCGCAGTTTGATACGCTCAGCCAACGCGGCTGACGCCGCTGCGGGCGGGGTGCTTTGCATAGTTACCGCAAACGCCTCGCCCTGCACTGGTGCAATCGCAGCTCCGGCCCAAGGAGCCTGCGATGCCAGATCTACCCTTTGCCAGCGATTCCACCAACGCCCTGATCGCCAGCCGCTTGCCTGCTTGGCTCACAGCGGCCTCACTGGAGACCCTCTACGCCCTGCACGAAAGCCAGCGCTGGCAGCAGCAGGTGCAGCATGAGCTGCACGGTTTGCTGGCGCGGATCACGCCATTGGATGCGTTTGCCGCGCCGTTGCTGCAACACGCATTGCAGGAACAACACTCACTGACACTCGATGTACGCCAGGCCACGCTGCGGCGCAGAACCTTGCAGCGCTTTCCATCGTTCGTTGCCCAGATCCCAGATGGGGTCAAAACGCAGGTCTACCAGCACAGCCTGTTGCAGTCGGCACTGCACAACTTCACCGAGGGCGAAACCCTCGCCACTGGGCTCATGCAGGGGAGTGCGGTGTTGGACAGCGAGGGGCAAATTCTCGGTCTGTCGCCCAAGGCATTCACCTTGCTGTGCCGCTCGCTCGACCTGGGCGGCCAATACCAGGCTTACCTGCGGGGGCGGTTGACCCCAGGCGGGGAGGCTGGCCGGCAAATCGAAGCGTTGATGGAGGAGGGCTTTCGCGCAAGCCTGGAGGCCGCTCTGCGACAGTCGCTGGTCAATGGAGAGATCGTGGCGCATGCCTGTGAGCAATGTGCGCCGCTGGTGGCCATGGTCGCGACCAAGTCAGCGATCGCCGGGTTCGAACCGCGGCAGATCAGGGTGTTTGGCCAGCGGGTGCGAGGGGCCGTGGCCTTCCAGGTCCGTCATGCTGGCCAAGAAGGCGTGCTCTGCTGGATCCCCGATGACCCTCACGGCCCTTTGACCTGGTTCGCCTCCTGGGACTCGCTGTTCCTAACGTTGGGCAAACAGTTCCGCTTGCCGAAGTACGTCGAGTTCTTCCAGCGGTTCATCGGTGAGCGAGACCGAGAAGCCTACACGCGAGCCCTGGACAACGCGTTGAAACGTGCGGGCCAAAATGCCCCTGTTCAGCTCGACGGCCGCCACGAGGCGATCGAGCTGCCGTTGTTCGAGCACTTGCGCAAGCAGCAGATCGATACCCTGCTGGACAACGCCAAAGTGCATGCCGTGCCCACCGCCGCTGTGGATGCCCAAGAGCGGGACCGGCGTTTGCACTTCTACCTGAGCTTTGCCCTCGACGCACTGGGCTTGGCGAGTTTCGCCTTACCGGTGCTGGCGTTGCCGTTGTTGGGCATCACAGCGCTGCAGGTGGCGGACGAGGTGTACGAGGGGTATGCCGATTGGCAGTTGGGTGACCGACAGGGCGCACTGGAGCATGCCTATGCCGTGGCCGAGACGGTGATCATGACAGCAGCCAATGTCGGCGCGGGTGCTGCCTCGCATCGCTTGGCCCGTGCAGCCGTGGTCGATGAATTAGTCCCCGTGCAGGCCAGTCAGCACGGGTTGAAACTGTGCGACCCTGAGCTCCCCGGCTATGCCGTCGAGGGGCCAGGCGCTGTGGGGCAACTTACCGTGGCAGAGGGGCGAGAGTACCTGCGTACACCGGTAGCAAGGCACTTGACCGACCTGGACGCTGAATCGCAGCAACGGCGCGTCCGCCACCCTGTCCGCGTCAATGCCTATGCGCCCTTGCTTGAGGGCAATGATGCCGGCGGCTGGCAGCATGAACTCGAACGCCCCCACGAGTGGCAGGGGAGTGCTCAGTTGTTGCGTGACCTGGGCCATGACCTGGCGCAACTCGATGACCAGGTGGCCCATGAAGTGTTGCGTGCAACCGGGCTCGACGAGGACCGACTGCGCCGGCTGCATGTAGAACACGCACCGCCCCCTGCGCGGCTGCTGGATGCCGTGCAGCGTCATCAACTGCATGACCAGTTGCCTTGGTTGCGGGACGAAGGCTTCGAGCGTCATCTGCAGGCGCAGCAAGCGCCCCCCACGGCGGACGAAGCCCTGTTGCAGCGTGACTTTCCCGGGCTCACGGTAAGCGGGGCGCGGGAAATCATCGAGCACGCTACCGAGGCGCAGGTCGAGCACCTGCAAGCACGCCAGCGCGTACCGCTGGCCTGGGCCGAGCAGGCGCGCTGGTACCTGCGAGATGCGCGCCTGGACCGCGCCTGTGCAGGCCTGCTGCAAGCGGCAGCGCTCAATCGCGACAGCGAGCAACTGGCCTTGGCCTTGATTGCCGACCGGGCGCCCTGGCGAGCTGTACGCATAGAGCTGCGCAGCGGCACGCTGACCGGCGAGCGCACCGCCTGGGCGGGTGCCCAGGCCGCCACTGAAGTGCGCAGCGTGCTCAGAACTGCCAAGGGCTATCAGGCCTTGGATGCCTACGGGCGCCCCTTGACTGCGGCCCAGGCCGAAGACAGCCTGTTCCAGGCGCTGTTGCTGCAGCTCGACCCGTGGCAGCGTCGGGCGCTGGGTGAAGCCAGCGAGTCCCCGCAGGCACTGGCCGATGCCTTGTCGAAGTGGGCCAGCGAGCAGCGCGACAAGGCCGCCACCCTGCTGGGCATGGCGCCGGTCGGGCTGGGTTTTCGGCCACCGGTGCGGCTGGGCGATGGTCGCCTGGGCTACCCCCTGAGTGGGCGTGGCGAAAGCAGCAATCGCGCACTGCGCCGGGGTATTCAGCGGCTGTTCCCTGATTACGATGACAGCGCCCTCGAAGCCTTCACGAATACCGCCCGCGAGCAGGGGCTGACGCCCTGGAACTACTACCTGCAACTGTGCGAAGCGCTGCGTGCACTGGATCAGGCGTTAGGGCGCTGGCGCAGGCAATCGTCCGGGCCGATCCAGTTGATCAGGCGCACGCGCATGGCACGGCGCATTCGGCATGCCTGGCAGCGACGCGTTCGTGATGCCAGTGGCAACCCCATACTGGTCCTCGAAGGCACACGGTTGGGCAGCCTGCCCGACCTTCCGCCGGCGGTGAATTTTGATCATGTGACCGCGTTGACACTGCGCAACCTTGAGCTGACGGCGGTCAACGCCGATTTTCTCGCCCGCTTCCCGCGGCTGAACCAACTGGACCTGTCGCGAAACCGGCTGACAGCCATGCCCGATACCTCGCACATGGCGAACCTTGAATGGGTCGATCTCAGTCACAATCGCATCGTTGACGTCAGTGAGGCGCAGGCCGCCTTGCTGCGGGCCAACCCCGACAGCGTGCGTTTACACGGCAACCCGCTGTCACCGGTTGCGCTTGAGCGTGTGAATGCTGCCCCGCCCGCGCCAGTCGTGGAAAGGGTAAATGAGCATGAACAGTGGTTCGAGGGGCTGAGCGAGGCGGAAGCCGCCCGTCGTCGCGGGCAATGGGAAGCGCTAAGCGCCGAAGCCGACAGCGCTGCGTTCTTTGGGTACCTCGCAGAACTGCTGCATTCAGAAGACTTTACCCGGCAAGCGCAGGGTATGCGGCGTCGTGTCGGTGAATTGCTCAATGCCATGTTTCACCATACCCATGTGCGGCGTGCAGTGTTCGAGCAGGCCGCCATGCCGCGCGGGCGGGCTGACCTGGATGTGCTGATCGTGAGGCTGCAGGTCGCGCTGCGCACCGATGGCCTGCGAGGCCGGCGGGTCGAGCGTGAGTTACGCAACCTCGGCCGTGAGCTGTTTCGGCTCGATCAGGTCGACCGCTTTGCCGCGCGGCACATCGAACGCTTGCAAGGGCGGCCAGGCCAACTTGATCAGGACGAAATCTGCTTGGCATTCCGGGTGGGGCTTGCAGAGCCGTTGAGCCTCTATGGCCAACCGACCTACCTGGACCTTCAGCACGTCGATACCGTAACGCTGGGCGACCTGGCCGAGGCCGAGGCTGCCGTGCACCGGGCCGAGACGCCAGAGGCGCTCAGCCAGTTCCTGGTGCAGCAGGCGTTCTGGCAGGACCACGTGCGGGTCGAATACAGCGCGCAGTTTGCAGCCATACGCCGCAGGTATGGTGCGCGTTTGGCCGCGCTGGTGCCAGAGCCGGGCCAGGACCATGCGCCAAGTGGGCCGGTCAATGCAATCGTTGCCCAGCGCAGGGAAGAGGAGCAGGTACTCACGCTCACCCTTGCGCGTGGCAACCCGTGGACCTGGTATCGGCTTGAACCCCCGCATGGGCTCGGTACCCTTGCCTATGCGCATTTGTCGCGGCAGCTTGAACACAGCTTCGAGGCCTGGCGAGGGCAGCCGAGTGAGCCGGAATATGCTGCGCGGTCTTACCTCGCCGGTGTGTTGCGCGAAGCCTGGCAGTCAAATTACCGAGATGAACTGCCGTCCCTGGGCTCATCCGTCGATGGGCTGGCGGTCAGTTCGCTTCCCGATCTACCGGCCGGCATCCTGTTTGAACGCCTGCGCGCGTTGTCGCTGCGTAACCAGCAGATTGCCACACTGAGCGGCGACTTCCTGCGGCGCTTCCCCAACCTGGAGGACGTCGACCTTTCAGGCAATCAGCTCTCGGCCTTCGAGGGGCTTGAGCATCTGCCGCGCCTGCGCAGGTTGAATCTGGGCGGTAATCTGCTCGAGACCTTGGACGGCTTGGGCAATGCCAGGCAACTGACGGACCTGGACCTCAGTGGCAATCAGTTTGGCACGCTACCGGCCGGTATCGAGCAATTGGAGCACCTGGCCAGCCTCGACCTTTCCTTCAATCAAATCGCTGAGCTGGATGACCGCGCAGGGCAGCTGCCGAACCTTGAAAACCTGCAGCTGGGTGGCAACCTGCTGAACGATGTGCCACGCAGCCTTGGCAACCTCGCCCGGCTAAGCATCCTCAACCTCAGTGCCAATCAGTTGGCCCGCGTGCCGGAGCATTTGAATGGCCTCGGCCGGTTGACCCGGCTGTACCTGAACAACAACGCCATTGTGTTGGACGCCCAAAGCGAGTTACGACTGGAATGGTTCTCCCGGTTGCAAGTCCTGAGCCTGGAAGGTAACCCGTTGGGCATGGCGCCGAGGCTGCACTACAACGTGCAACTGCGCTACCTGTCATTACGGGCGACCGGCTTGCGCAGTGTGCCCCTGGCGTTGATGCGGCGTCATCCCGACATGGTCGTGGACTTGCGTGGCAACCGTATCGCGGCATTGAGCGAGGAGGCACTCGGCTGGATAGAGGCGCATCCGGAGACCGTAAACCTTGAGCACAATCACTTGAGCGAGGCGGTCATGGCGCGGGTGCGCAATGCGCTGGCGCGTCTGCAAGCAGAATGGGCGCGCGCGGCAGAAGCGGGGGAGGTGAGCGTGACCAGGAAGCCACCGGGGCGCAGGGGCTGACGGGCGGCGGTTGAAGAGGGGTGTGTAACAACGCCCCTGACCCGCCAGAGCGCGGGCCGGGGGCGATGAAGATCAGCGGCGGCGGAACAGCGGCAGCGGCTGGTCGGCGGCGGCCTGGTAGGTCACCGAGAAGTCCTTCAGGCTTTGCAGTGCGTCTTCCGGGTCCTTGTCGGCACGGATGGCAAACGCATCGAAGCCACAACGGGCCATGAAGAACAGCTGGTCGCGCAGCACGTCGCCAATGGCGCGCAGCTCACCGGTGAACTTGTAGCGGTCACGCAGCAGGCGCGCGTTGGAGTAGCTGCGCCCGTCGGTGAAAGCCGGGAAGTTCAAGGCGATGACCTGGAAGTGCTGCACGTCTTCGCCGATCTCTTCCGCTTCTTCGTCGCTGTCCAGCCAGATACCCAGGCCGCCGTCGCGGGCCTTGAGCACGTGGGCATGGTCGCGCCACAGTTGCAGCGGGACGATGTAGTCGTCGCAGTTGGTCAACTCGTCGAACGACGTTTCCTTGGGCAGCAGGTGCCAGGTTTCGTCGACGATCTGGTTGTTTTTAATGATTCGCTGCATAGACGCGTTCCTTGAAGGGGTCGATGCCGATACGCTGGTAGGTGTCGATGAAACGCTCTTCCTCGGTACGCTGCTCTACGTACACGGCGATCAGCTTTTCAATCACATCGGCCATGGCGTCCTGGGCGAAGGATGGGCCGAGGATCTTGCCCAGGCTCGCGTCACGCGCAGCGTTGCCGCCGAGGGACACCTGGTAGAACTCCTCGCCTTTCTTGTCCACGCCGAGGATGCCGATGTGGCCCACGTGGTGGTGGCCGCAGGCGTTCATGCAACCGGAGATGTTCAGGTCGATCTCGCCGATGTCGAACAGGTAGTCCAGGTCGTCGAAACGGCGCTGGATGGATTCGGCGATCGGGATCGACTTGGCGTTGGCCAGCGAGCAGTAGTCACCGCCCGGGCAGCAGATGATGTCGGTCAGCAGGCCGATGTTCGGCGTGGCAAAGCCACCTTCGCGCAGCTCCAGCCACAGGGCGTGCAGCTGGCGCTGCTCAACGTCGGCGAGGATGATGTTCTGCTCGTGCGAGGTGCGCAGGAAGCCGAAGCTGTAGCGCTCGGCGAGGTCCGCCACGGCGTCCAGCTGCTTGTCGGTCAGGTCGCCAGGGGCAACGCCGGTGGGCTTGAGCGACAAGGTCACGGCCACGTAGCCAGGGCGCTTGTGGGCGCGGGTGTTGCGCGAGCGCCAGCGGGCGAAACCGGGGGCTTCGGCGTCTTGGGCGCTGTAGTCGACGTTGTCCAGGGCCAGGTAGTCCGGGTCGACAAAGTGGCGCGAAACACGCTGTACTTCATCTTCGGTCAGGGTGCTGTTGCCGCCGCGCAGGTGGACCATTTCGGCCTCGACCTTTTCGGCGAACACTTCAGGCGTCAGTGCCTTGACCAGGATCTTGATCCGCGCCTTGTACTTGTTGTCACGGCGACCGTAACGGTTGTACACGCGCAGGATGGCGTCGAGGTAGCTGATCAGGTCCTGCCAAGGCAGGAACTCGTTGATGAACGCGCCGACCACCGGGGTACGCCCCAGGCCGCCGCCAACCAGCACACGGAAGCCCAGCTCGCCCGCTGCGTTGCGCACTGGCTCCAGGCCGATATCGTGCACTTCGATGGCCGCGCGGTCTTCTTTCGAGCCGTTGATGGCGATCTTGAACTTGCGCGGCAGGTAGGCGAATTCCGGGTGGAAGGTGGTCCACTGGCGGACGATCTCGCACCAAGGGCGCGGGTCGATGATTTCATCCGCGGCAACACCGGCGAACTGGTCGGTGGTGGTGTTGCGCAGGCAGTTGCCGCTGGTCTGGATCGCGTGCATCTGCACGGTGGCCAGCTCGGCGAGGATGTCTGGGATGTCTTCCAGCGCCGGCCAGTTGTACTGCACGTTCTGGCGGGTGGAAATGTGGGCATAGCCCTTGTCGTAGTCGCGAGCGATCTTGGCCAGTGTGCGGACCTGGCGCGCGTTCAGCTGGCCATAAGGCACGGCGACACGCAGCATCGGGGCGAAACGTTGGATATAAAGGCCGTTCTGCAGGCGCAGAGGGCGGAATTCTTCTTCGCTCAGCTCCCCGGCCAGGTAGCGGCGGGTCTGATCACGGAACTGCTTGACGCGGTCCTCGATGATCCGCTGATCGTACTCGTCGTATACGTACATAAAAGTCCTGTCTCAGGCTGCATGCAGCTATTCGCGCGCACGGCCGCGCACTCCGGTTCGGAGCTGGGGAACGATATCAGAGTGTGTTTATGCGCTAAAGTGATGTTTTTGCATATGAAAAGAACCAAACGAACTAAGTGAGACTGACTGGCATTTGTTCGTCCGCCTGTGCCGTGGGTTTATACTCGCGGGTTTGTTGCAAGGGGTGTAACCGCATGCTCAAGGCGCTTTGCCAAAGCTTGTGCCTGAGCCTGCCGTTGGCAGCCAATGCGCAGGCTGCTTCCGTCGTGTTCCTTAACCCAGGCTTGTCCACCGAGACATTTTGGGTCAGCTATGCGCGCTTCATGCAGGCAGCGGCTGACGACCTGGGCATGACGCTGCGGGTCGAATACAGCGAGCGCAATGCCGAGCGAACCCTGAGCCAAGCACGGGCGCTGCTCAAGGGCCCGCAGCGGCCGGACTACCTGGTGCTGGTCAACGAACAGTATGTGGCGCCGGAAATCATCCGCCTGTCGAAGGGGACCGGGGTCAAGCTGTTTCTGGTCAACAACGGGCTGACGGCCAGCCAGGCACAAAGCATCGAGGCGCAGCCCGAGAAGTACCCTCAGGTGCTGGGCACGCTGACCACCAACGACGAGCAGGCCGGTTACCAGATGCTGCACCAGATGGTTGCCTTGCTCCCGCGCACTGACGGGCCGGTGGACCTGGTGGCTTTCGCCGGGGTCAAAACCACGCCGGCCTCGCAACAGCGCGAAGCGGGCATGCGCCGTGCCTTGGCCGACTTCCCGCAGGTGCGCCTGCGCCAGGTGGTGTATGGCGGCTGGAGCCGTGAGCGCGCCTTCGAGCAGGCGCGTGTGCTGCTGCAGCGTTACCCGAACACCACGCTTGTGTGGTCGGCCAACGATGAGATGGCCTTCGGCGCCATGCAGGCATTCGAGGCGGCTGGGCGCATGCCAGGGCGCGATGCCGTGTTCAGCGCCGTCAACAGTTCGCCCGAGGCGTTGCGGGCGCGGGTCGACGGGCGCCTTGGGGTGTTGATGGGTGGGCACTTCACCTTGGGTGGCTGGGCCATGGTCATGCTGCACGACGATGCGCGCGGGCTGGTGGTCAATCGCGATGGCCTGCGTGAGCACAGCGTGCCCGCGCTGCAGTCGATTGACCAGGCAAAGGCGCGACGCTGGCTCAAGTTGCTCGAGCAGGCTGATCATGGTGTCGATTTTCAGCCCTACAGCGCCGAGGGGCGCCCGGCTGACTACACGTACCCGTTTCTGACCGCACCGATGGATTACTGAATGCATTGCCACTTGGCGGCGTTGGCGAGGGATGCGGGCTTGCCAACGCCTGAGCGTCGCCCGTCGCCAGACAAAAGACCTTGCTTGAGGAAAGGGCATTGCTCGTCTTAACTGCTGGAGGTGAAGTGCATTCCCATAACCACAACAAGAGGCAATGCAATGGGAAACTCAACCAAGGTCCGCAAAGCTGACAGCAGTGTCGATGCCTGGGCGATTCTTTGCTTGATCGTCCTGGTGGTGGTCACCGCCGTGTATTGGGTCAGCCACCAGTAGACTGCCATTCAGACCGTGATGCAGCCAAGGCGCCTGCGGGAGGGATTCCCGCAGGCGTTTTCATAGGCTCAACGCGCAGTCATGTGCATGGCCAATTGCACCAGGCCGATCAGTATCAGAATGAACAGCAGGGTGAACACGGTACCCATCGCAATGAAATGGCTGGCTTTGCCGTGGGTGAAATCGCGTGCGCGGTTCTTGCCGCTCTGCACACCGAAGGCGGCGGCGAGGATGCTGTGCAGCATTTGCCAGAAGGTGGGGGGCTTGCCTTGGCTTGAGTCGTCCATGGGGGCTCCTGGGTATTCGGAGGCAATCAGGGACAGTGTAGGCAATGGAAGGGGTGTTGGCTTTGCTGGCCTCTTCGCGGGCAAGCCCGCTCCCACAGGAAGGGCGCGCAAATCCCTGTAGGAGCGGGCTTGCC